>DATGZW010000425.1:0-6143 GCA_035297005.1 Patescibacteria group bacterium | reverse complement strand
CGGGTCTCTACACGAATTTATACCGGCTTCGCCTGTACGCTGGCTTTGCTGGCCGTTGTCGCCACCATTGGCGTGGCTGGCATGACCGGCGGCGGTGATAAGTTCTCCAGCTACGCCCAGATTGCCGGGGTGGCGACGTTGGCGCTGGACATTGGTGGCGATGCCTCGGACGTCCGCCGCAATGTGCGCGCCTATGCCGATACCGGGGATGATACGCGCATCGACCCGACCCGCAAGGCGATCGCCAAACTGCGCGCCCGGATCGATACCGGCCTTGCCAGCATCCACAATCCCGAACGGCAGGCGGCGGTCAAAGCGGTGGCGGCGGCTTTCGAGGGTTATGCCGGCAGCTTCGAGACCTTGGTCGAGAAGAAGCACCAGAGCAAGCATCTGGTCGCCGATATTTTGACCCCCACCGGGCTGACCATGCGCACCACTCTGTCCGCATTGATGCAGACGGCGGACAAGGCCGGCGATCTGAGGATCGCGCTCCAGGCGGGGCTGGTGCAGGAACAGTTGATGATCGCACGTCTGCGGGCTGCCCGGTTCCTGGGCATGCATGACGCCGCCAGCGGCGCCAGCTACAAGCAGGCCATGGACGACATGAACACGGCGGTCGCCGCGTTCAACGGGATGACGCAGGACGCCAAATATCTGGTGCCGATGGCCGATGTCGCCAAGTTGGGGCAGACCTATGCCGATTCCTTCGCCGCGGTGCGCCTCCTGATCGCCGACGAGGACATGTTGGTCGATCACAGCATGGCTGCCTTCGGCGAGGCAATGGACGCTAAATCCGAGGCGATCAAAAGCTCCGCCGTCACCGACATGGTGGCGCTGGAGGGGGAAACGCGTGACGGCATCGCTGGCAGCATCCGTTGGGACATCGCCCTGAGCGGGGCGGCGCTGGTGTTCGGCATGCTGTTGGCGGCGCTGATCGCCCGCAGCATCATCCGCCCGGTGGTCGGCATGACCGACACCATGAGCAAGCTGGCCAGCGGCGACAGGACGGTCGCGGTGCCGGCCCTGAACAACCGTGACGAGATCGGCGACATGGGGCGCGCGGTGCAGGTGTTCAAGGACACCGCCATCCGCATGGACGCCCTGGCCGCCGAACAGCAGCGGGCAAAGCAGGAAGCCGAAGCGGAAAAGCGCAAGGCGATGATCGGTCTGGCCGACAGTTTCGAGGCCAGCATCAAGGGCATCGTGCAAATCGTCTCGGCCTCGGCGACAGAGTTGCAATCCTCGGCCGAGACCTTGGCTGCCACCGCCGAGCAGACCCGCAATCAGGCGACGGTGGTCGAAAACGCGGCGGAGCATGCTTCGTCGAACGTCGCGACAGTGGCCTCGGCGGCCACGGAACTGACGGCGTCGATCGGCGAAATCAGCCGTCAAGTCACCCAATCCGCCGGCGTCGCCATTAGCGCCGTCGATGAAGCCCGCCGCGCCGACGACATGGTTCAAGGCTTGGCCGGTGCGGCGCAGAAGATCGGCGACGTCGTCGCCCTGATCAACGACATTGCCGCCCAAACCAATCTATTGGCGCTCAACGCCACCATCGAAGCCGCACGGGCGGGCGAGGCGGGCAAGGGGTTCGCCGTGGTCGCGGGCGAGGTTAAACACCTCGCCAGTCAGACAGCGCGCGCCACCGAAGAGATCAGCACCCAGATTAACGCGGTGCAGCAAGCCTCCGTCCAGGCGGTCGAGGTGATCCGGGCGATGGCGCAGACCATCGGCCATATCAGCGAAATCTCGGGCGCCATCGCCTCGGCTGTCGAGGAGCAGGGGGCGGCGACGATGGAGATTTCGCGCAACGTTCAAGAGGCATCGGACGGCACCCAAGAGGTGTCGCGCAACATTGGCGGCGTCACCCAGGCCTCGGCTGAAACCGGCGCGGCATCGACCCAGGTGCTAGGGGCGGCGCGCGATTTGTCGGTTCAGGCCGAACATCTGCGCGACGACGTCGATCGCTTCATCGCCCATATTCGTCAAAGCTGAGGAGGCCGCCATGAAATCCACCATCCGCACAGCGGGCGACGGGGTCGAGCTTATCCTTGATGGCCGCTTCACCTTCGCCGACCATGCCCAGTTCCGCCAGGATGTCGACGAGATTTGCGGGCTGCCGGGCCGTCATTGCCTCGTCGATCTGTCCGCCGTGTCCTATATGGATTCGGCGGCGGTCGGCATGTTGCTGCTGATTCGCGAACGCGTCGAGACCAAGGGCGGCCATGTCTCGCTGCGCGGCGGCAGCCCGCCGGTCAAGGATTTGATCCGCATCGCCAAACTGGGGTCGGTGTTCACCATCCTGGACTGACAGGCGGCGATCACCGACCGTATAAAGGTCAGCCCGGCTGGCCCAAGGCGATGGCGCGCCGGGCCAGTTCGATGCAGCCGTCGCGGCTGACGGCGCCGCAGATGAACAGCGCCGGGTGGCAGAAGGTGGCGTCGGCCACGCCCGACAACGCGGCGAACTCGGCGTCGCGCAATCCCCCCCATTGTTCGGGCAACGACAGCCGTTGAGCGAACGAGCCACGTTCGGGCGGCACCGCGTTGCAGCTCCAGACGGCGCCGCTGGGGCGCACCACATACAGCGCCTGATCCAGGGCCAATTCGCTGACGGCATCCTCCCACGGCACCTTGCGCTCCAGCACGATGATGCGCGGATCGGCGGCGGCTTGGGCGGCGGCGGCGACCGCGTCCATGGCGATGACGGAGGCATAGGCGCGGGCGCAACTGCGTCCCAGTACCTGATAGGCGATGTCGGACGCTTGGCGGAACGCCTCGTTCTCGTCGCGGTCGGGTTCGGCGAAGGTCGGGTTCCAGCCTTCAATGACAATAGCGAAATGGCCGCAGGTGGTCTCGATGGCGCCATTGTCGACCAGATCGACGTCGCGCACCAAGCCGCTGTCGAGAATGCGCCAGACCTTGCGGGCAGCCTCGTCATCGACCGCCGGCAGCAGGGTCTTCACCGCTTCGACCCCGTAATCGCGCCAGATCAAGCCGGCCGAGCTATAGGGCGCGCCATCGCCCCGCAACGGCTTGTCGCGCATGTGGTGGTCATATCGGCGGCTCGGCGGATCGTAAATGCCGCCGACGTCGAACAGCAGATCGGCCTGCGCCAATCGTTCGGCATCGCGGGTCCGGGTCAAGGTCAGGCGATCTTGGGTGGCAGCCCGCAGGACCGCGAAGGCGAACACATCGTCCGCGTGGAACGATCCACTATGGGTGGCGACATTGAGCATGATGGGTCTCCGGCGCGTCTTCCAAACCTTCAGGGTTATAGCTCATCCCGCCGACGCGGCCACGCCTTTCCTGATGCCGAACGGCGCCCGTCATTGCGCAATCCGGGAGAAGCCGCTAAAGTTGAAAAAATTCAGATGTGCCTGCAATGTGCATCGCAACAAGTAATCAAGACGAGGCTGAATTGCCCGACGACCCAGGCGGGGACCGTATTCCATCGTTGCCCTCTCGTGGTCGTGGCGGGATGACCATTCTGCCGAACCGCTCGGCAGCCTGGGATTGCCGCGATGTCTTGTCCGAGGTGGCGCCGTTGCCGCCGACGACAATCCTCCGTGATACGCCGGATTCCGTCAGCGTGCTGCTGGTCGAGGATGAACCGGGCGACGCCCATCTGATCATGCATGTGCTGCACGAGTTCACTCGGCCTCGTTTTCTGGTCCACCATGCCGAAAGCCTGGCGGCGGCGATTGCCATGGTGGATGGCGGCGCGGCCATTGATGTGGTGCTGCTCGACCTCAGCCTTCCCGATTCCTTCGGTATCGGCACCTATGTGCGCATGCAGGCGGCAGCGCCGAAATTGCCGATCGTCATCATGACCGGCACCGACGATCCGGCCTTCGCCGCCTCGGCGGTGGAAGCCGGGGCGCAGGATTATCTGGTCAAAAGCGCCGATCCCTCGGCGACGGTCGGGCGGGTCATCCGCTATGCCATCACTCGCATGAACGCCCAGATCGAGCGTCAGGCGCTGTTGGAGCGTCTGGCCGATCAGCAGCGGCGCTTCGTCCACGAAATCTCCATTGCCCGCGCCATGCAGTTCCACCTTTTGCCGCGCCCCGAACGGCTAGAGGCGCGTCTGATACGCATGGGCGTCGAGATCGAAGCTTTTTTCGAGCCGTCCTCAGGCATTGGCGGCGATTTGTGGGGCTGTATGGACGGCGGCGACAACCGCCTGACATTTTTTACCTTCGACTTGTCGGGGCACGGCATCGGTGCGGCGCTGAACGTGTTTCGCCTGCATACTTTGCTTGGCGAGCATTGGACACCCGATCATTCGCCGGCGGAAACCTTGACCCTGTTGGGTGGCATCCTGCACGACCTGCTCGACCGTGGGCAGTTCGCCACGATGTTTCTCGGTATCCTCGATTGCCAGCGCCAGGAACTGGAATGGGCCGCCGCCGGAGCGCCGCCGCCGCTGCTGATCGAAGGCGGTCGGATGTGCTTCCTCGATACGCAAGGGGTTCCGCTCGGCTTGCAGAAGACGCCTAGTTACACCAATCACCGCATCGCCTTTCCGCCGGGCTCCAGCCTGTTTCTGTACAGCGACGCCATCACCGACGCCCAGATCGGCTGCACGGGGGAGTCCTTCGGTGAAGAGCGTCTGGCGGCGATGGCCGAGGCGGTGGTGCAAAACGCCGGGCGGATGGCCGTCGATCACTTGCTCGACAGGTTTTACGAGTCGCTCGACGGCGCGGTCGAAGACGACCTGACCGCGTTGTGCATCACCCAGTTGGCATTGTGAGAAAGGCGTTCTCGACGGGCCAACTCGCCGCCGGTGCGTCACCGGTGCTGGTGGCTATCGAGGACGATCTTTCCCCAAGGCAGCGCGAACGATGCGGCGGCTCTTGCGTCTTGCCGCTGTCGGCGGCGCTGCCCGACGGAACCCGGCGCGTGCTGATGGGTAAGGCGACCCTGCCTGCCATCCGCATGGGGCTGGCCGCGCCGTTCGAAGGTTTCGTCGAGGTGGGGCCGGACTGCCTGAGCGGCGAACACTGCCGCTGTCTGTCGGTGTCGCGCGCCGGCGGCATGTTGCTATCGCTGCTCACCGCCTCGGCCTATCGCCTGGACATCCTGACGCTGTTCTGCGAGGCGTTGCCCGCTCGCTTTCCGCCTGTGACCAAAGAGAAAGTAAGCGCCATCGAAACCTGTCTGGGCGAGGCCATCAGCAACGCCATCATCCACGGCAATCTGGCCATCGGCAGCGAGATGCGGGCCACGCGAGAAGGGCTGTTGCGCATGGGGGCGGTTATCGAGGATCGCTTGGCCGATCCCCGCTTCGGTCAGCGGCGTCTGGAGATCCAGGCCTCGGCGTCATCGGTGGACAGCATCCGTATCGCCGTGTCGGACCAAGGAGGCGGCTACAATGTCGAGGCTGTGCGGGCCAAGGTGGCTGATATCGACGCCAAATGCGGCCGTGGTCTTGGCATCATCCGCGACAATGCCTGCTCGGTGTCCTGCATGGATGGCGGGCGCACTTTGGTATTGGGTTTCTAGGCACGGCGGTTAACGCCGTCCAGGCGTTTCGCGCGGTTCCCCATGTCTGGGAATCAATGACGGCCCTGCCTTTCGCATGGGCGGCGAGGCCCGTTGCGGCTCGATTGATTTCGCCGGTGGCTTCTCTAGGGGCAATGTAGACTTTCGTACTGATAGCAACTTTGGGTTGATGCTTGGCGGTTGCTGCGCTGCATACCTGCGATGCAGGGAAATCTGTGCAGCCATCTCTAGGAAAGCCAAAAATTCGCTGAAAACAGCCGATAAATAGCGGTTCCAACATCCTTCCCCTCTCGCGCATCTGATTACCCCGGTCATTATTGCGATATTGTTTCTTCCCCAACCCAAAGGTGATCTGTAAACTTACGGTATAGAGGTTCGGCGATGTCCCGGCCCGTCGGCACGGGCGGCACGGGGGCCGCTGGAGGAGAGAGTGAGATGGCATTTGATATAGATCGCGCGCGCCGGTTGGAGTCGATGGCGATCGACGAGAGAACCCGTGTGGTGCTGCGCGAATTGCTGCCAATCGTTATGCCGCATCTCGATTCGATCATTGAGGCCGCCTACAAGCAGATCCTTCGCTATCCCGATGCGGCGAAAGCGTATGAGACGGTGTCTCTGTCGCAGATTATTGCCGC
>DATGZW010000424.1:0-7868 GCA_035297005.1 Patescibacteria group bacterium | reverse complement strand
CGATATCGGCGTCGCGCAAAGCTGGGCGGAGGCGCACTAAGCCTTACTGGAGAGGCCGCGCCATCAAGCGTTCGCGCTCGATCATCTTGGTGTGGCAGAAGCAGCCGAAATGACCGTCCACCTTGCCGCATATGCCGATGCGGCAAGGCATCTTACCGGTCAGCATGACGTCGGCGATGGCGGCTTCGTCGAGCAACTCTTCGGGATCGTCGTAACAGGCGACCGAAAACCACGATACCGCTTCGGGCACTACGTCGGGTTTGGCTTGGGCCAGCTTTTCCAGCACCTTCTCGACCAAGTCGGGATGCTGTGTTTGAGCCTTGGCAAAGGTGATGGGCGTCATCGCACCCTCCCTCCCTAGTTCACGCGTTATCCTAGCATGAAGCGGGGCGGAAGCGCAGGACGCATACGGGTTTTCAGCCGTGCGGATCGCTTTTAGCGCGCCCTGTCGAGCATCTGGCGCAACTCTGTTTCATCGGCCTCGTCGGTGGTGCGGCCGCGTTCGCGCGCGCCCTTGTAGACGATGACGGTTCCCGCCTTGGTCACCCTCAACTCGCGCGCCACATCGGCCATGCGTTCCCAATCGACCTGAAAGATCATCAGGTCGGGATAATGGAAATCGCGGGCGATCCGCTCGAACACCGGCTTCTGCCGTTGCGTCAGCGGTGTCCACGGCGATTGCACCACCAGCATGACCCGTTGCCCGGCCTGCTGGGCGTGGGTGAAGGCTGTGCGGTCGAAATCGCGGATTTGCCCGGCCTCGGCCATGCCGGCTAGGGTGACGGCGAGCAACAGCGACAGTCCCAACAGGCGCGAGATCGACATGACGATGATCCTCCACCCCGATCATGCCGCACCCGGACGCCGTCTGTGAGCGAGCATCCGTGGAAACCGGACGGTTCTTTCGAATCTCCGCCGGTCGTGCGGCCCGGCGAAACTGTAGTCATTCCGGTCTATCCGGGGGTATCTTGGCTGGGCATCCCTGTTCTGTCGTGAGCTTGTCCCCGTGCCGCCTTTCCGCGCCCTGCTGCAAAACCTGCTTGATACCGGTCCGTTTCCCGGCAAGGCGGCGCATGCCTATCGTCTGGTGGTCACCGCTTGCGTGCTGGTCGGCACCGGGGTCGCGGTCGCCGGCACTGTCGAGGGATGGCGCGTCAGCAACACGCCCTATCTGGCCGAACTGACGGCGGTAATCCTGCTGACCGCCGATTTGCTGGTCCAGGCCACCCATGCGGTGCTGTCGCGCCGCGCCGATGTCGCCCCCGGTCAGGCCTTGCGCCAATATCTGCACGGACCTTACGGGCTGATCGACCTGCTGGCGGTGGTGCCGTTTTATGTCTCGCTGCTGCTGCCGATGCCCGCCGATGTCGATACGGTGATGGGGGTGGTGCGTTTTCTCAAGCTGGCGCGCTATTCACCAGCACTGGAAACCTTGGGCTCGGTGATGCGCCGCGAAAGCCGGCCGTTGCAATCGGCGCTGTTCATCATGGCGTTGCTGATGCTGGGAGCTTCGACGACGCTGTATATGGTTGAACGCGGCATCAACCCCGACTCCTTCGGCAGTATCCCTCAGGCGATGTGGTGGAGCGTCGCCACCCTGACCACCCTGGGCTATGGCGACGTCGTGCCGATTTCGCCGCTGGGCAAGTTGTTGGGCGGCTGCGTGGCCTTGTTGGGTATCGGCATGTTCGCCCTGCCGGCCTCGATCCTGGCCACCGGCTTCGCCGAGGAAATCCGCCGCCGCGACTTTCTCAGCACTTGGCACATGGTCGCCAAGGTACCGTTCTTCACCGGCCTCGACGCCGAACAGATTGCCGCCATCACCGGCTTGCTCAAATATTACACTGCCGCACCCGGCGACGTGTTGATCCGCATCGGCGATTTGGGCGACCGCATGTATTTCATCGTCAGCGGCCTGCTGGAGGTCGATTTCGGCGCCGCCGCTTCGGTGCACCTGGAGGACGGCGATTTCTTCGGTGAGATCGCCTTGCTGCACAACAGCCCGCGCACCGCCACGGTGACGGCGCGCAGCCGCTGCCAATTGCTGATTCTCGACGTGAAGGATTTCCGCCGTTTCACCACCGGCAGCCCCAAGATCGCCGCGATGATCGCCGAAACGGCGCGGCAGCGTCTGAACCAACAGCACGAAACCGTCGTCTAAGGCTAGCGCACCGGCGCGGCCAGCGGGTAGGTCTGGCGGATATGCGCCAGCAGCCCGGCCACCCCGCAGTCGATCAAATTGAACACCTCGTCGAAGGTGCGGTCGCCGTAATAGGGGTCGGGGACGTCGATATCCTCGGGCGGAGGGTCGGCGAAGCTCAGCAGAGGGACGATGCGCGACTGCAGGCTGTGCGGGCACCGCTTCAGCAAATGCTTGCGATGACCGCGATCCATCACCGCGATGATGTCGAAGCCGTCGAAATCCTCATACGCCACCGCGCGCGCCCGTTGCTGGCGGATGTCGACGTCGCGGGTCAGTGCTGCCTGGATGCTGCGCGGGTCGGGCGGCTCGCCGATGTGGTAGTCGTGGGTTCCCGCCGAGTCGACGTGGATTTGGCCCGACAGTCCCTGTTGGGTGATCAGGGCGCGCATCAGGCCTTCGGCGGTCGGCGAACGGCAGATATTCCCTGTGCAGACGAAAAGAACCTTGACCATCGTGCCCCTCCCAACCAGAACTGCCCATTGGATAAATAGAGTGTGCCGACGGGGAAAACCATGGTGGCGGGACCGATTGTTATCTTGACCGGTGCGGGTGTGTCGAAGGAATCCGGGCTGGATACTTTCCGCGATGTCGGCGGCGTATGGTCGCGGGTGCGGCTGGAAGATGTCTGCACTCCCGAAGGCTATCGCCGCGCTCCCATGCAGGTGCACGACTTCTATAATGCCCGCCGCCGTCAGTTGGAGACCGGCGAGGCCCAGCCCAATCCCGCCCATGTGGCGCTGGCGCGGCTGGAGCGCGAATGGCCGGCGGAGGTGTTGATCGTCACCCAGAACATCGACGATCTGCACGAGCGCGCCGGCAGCCGCAACCTGATCCATATGCATGGCGAATTGCTCAAGGGGCGCTGCGAGCATTGCGAACGCATCTTGCCGTGGCTAGGCGACATGGATGTCGACAGCGTTTGCCCGGCCTGCGAGTGTAAAGGCAATGTGCGTCCGCATATCGTGTGGTTCGGCGAGGTGCCGCTCGACATGCCGAAGATCTTCAGCGCCTTGGATGCCTGTGCGCTGTTCGTGTCGATCGGCACATCCGGCAACGTCTATCCGGCGGCCAGTTTCGTCAGCCATCTGCGCAGCGGCAGACAGGCGCAGACCGTCGAATTGAACCTGGAGCCGTCAAGGGCGCCAGCCTGTTCCACGACGCCATCTATGGTCCTGCGTCCGAGGTGGTGCCGGACTTCGTCGAAAGCTTGTTGGAACAGGCATACGAGGATTAATGGGGGTGTCGTCAACTCGTTGATACAAATATAATTTATCGCCATGCGCGGGCTTGTCCCGCGTATCCACGCGGATCGGCGAGACGATGGCCGGCGACCCACTGATTCGGCCGGAAGTGCACCCCGGCGTGGGTCACCGGGACAAGCCCGGTGATGACGGTGTTTGGTTGCGACGCTTGGCCTAGCGAAAGATTCTAGGCCAGCCGTCGGCGCAGCAGCACTTCGGCAAAGCGCTCATCGACCAGCCCCGGCAGCGTGACCGTCTCGACGAAGCCGTGGCGGGCATAGAAGGTGCGGGCGGCGCTGTTGAAGTCGCTGACCGTGGCCCACAAATTGGGCGACAGCAAGGCCGCCTGAGCTGCCGCCCAGGTAATGGCGGCGGTACCGATCCCCAAGCCTTGATGCCCCGGCAGTACCGCCATCATCTCGATGAACGGGCCGCGCAGCCACGGCAGGCGCACCAACAGCACGCCGGTCAATGCCTCGCCGGTGACCAGGGCGAAGCGGTGCAGCGCCGGGTCGTCGCGGTCGAGATAGCCGGCCAGCCCGGAGGCAGACAAACCCAAGGTCAGATAGGGATCGATGGTGGCGCAGACGGCGCCCAGAACCGCCGCCTCGGCGGTTTGCAGCGGCCGCGCGATCAGCCCCCTGTCCAGAACGTGGACCTGCGGCGCGAAGGCGCGGCTCACGGCAGCATCTTGTCCAATGTGGTGAAGCGGTAGCCGCGCCGGGTCAAGTCATCGACCAGGCCGGGCAGGGCCGCACCGGTCGACCAGCCGCGCCCGTTGATGTGGAAGATCAGGATGCTGCCCGGCTTGGTCTTGAACAGCACCCAGTTGCGCAAGGCGTCAGGGGTGACGCTTTTGCCTGGATCACCGCTGGCGAAGCTCCAATGCACCACCTTGTAGCCCAGGCCTTCGACATCGGCCACGGCGCGCGGGCTATGATTTCCGGCGGGAAAGCGGAAGAAGCGGGTGTGGTGGCCGGTGATCGAGGCCAGCAGGGCGTCGTTTTCCGTCACCTCGCGGATGATGGTGGCGTCGTCCAGCCGTTCCATGTGGTTTTCGTGGTTGAGCGAGTGGTTCTCGATCTCGACGAAATCATGCTTGGCCAAGGCGCTCAGCGCCTCGGTGTTGTGCTTGGCGAAGCGGCCCGAGACGAACACCGTGAAGGGGATTTCATGCGCGACCAGAAAGTCGCTGATGCTGGTGTCGAGAAACGCCGGGGTGATGGTCTCGCAGGCGTCGAAGGTCAGCGCGACGACCTTCTCGTCGGTCGGCAGCTGTTGGATGACCTCAGCCCGTGCCGCCGGGGCAAGCCCCAGCAGCAGGACGACGGCGATGGCGAAGCGCTTAGAAATCCAGATCGGCATAATGCTTCGGTGGTGGGATTCCGGGAAGATGATCGCTCAGCAGGGGGCGGAAGCTGGGCCGAGATTTGACGCGGGCATACCAGTCCTTGGCCGCCGGGAACGATTCCCACGGCACATCGCCGATGTAATCCAGCGCCGACAGATGCGAGGCGGCGGCGATGTCGGCCATCGAGAACGCATCGCCGGCCAGCCAGCGACGCCGCTCGGTCAGCCAGCCCAGATAGTCCATATGGAGGCGGATGGCGGCATAGCCAGCCCGGATCATCCGCGAATCGGGACCGCCGGGAATGCCCATCTGACGCTTGACCAGCTTTTCGCCGACCAGATTGATGGTCACTTCGCGGTTGAACTTGACCTCGAACCAGCCGACCAGCCGCCGCACCTCGGCGCGCACCAGCGGGTCGCTGCCCAGCAGCGGCGGATCAGGTTGGATTTCGTCGAGATATTCACAAATGGCGGTGCTGTCGGCCAGCACCGCGCCGTTCGGCTCGACCAGTACGGGGACGTCGTTGGCGGGGTTGAGCGCCAGGAATTCGGGGCGCTGCTCCCACACCTTTTCGACCACCATTTCGAAGGCGAGTTTCTTCTCGGCAAGGACGATACGGACCTTGCGCGAGAAGGGGCAGACCCAATGATGATAAAGCGTACGCATAGTGTTATTTAGCCGAGACAGCCCCCGGCCTGCAAAGGATTATCGACATCAAACGCAGATAAGAGGGGGCGGGCAGGGCGGAAGAGATACCCTGCGCCGCCGCCCCTGACCTTTAGGCGCGCACCTTCCCCGATACGGCCCGTGTTACCGGTTGGTCCAGACGCGACAGCATTTCCTTCGGGACCACCTGCCAGAACTTGTCCCGCTCGCGGTGCCAATGTGCCAGGATCTCCTCGGCGAAGGCCGAATGGGTTTCCTGGGCGTGCTCGCGGATCAGGGCCAGCAACTGATCTTCCCAGTATTCGGTCTCGACGCGTTGATAGATGACGCTGTCGGGGTTGACCTGATGCTGGAACAGCGCCTGCGGATCGTAGACAAAGGCCATGCCGCCGGTCATGCCGGCGGCGAAATTGGCCCCGACGCCGCCCAGGATCACGGCGGTGCCGCCGGTCATGTATTCGCAGCCGTTCGAGCCGCAGCCCTCAACCACCACGTCGGCCCCCGAATTGCGCACGGCGAAGCGTTCGCCGGCTTGCCCGGCGGCGAACAGTTTGCCAGCGGTGGCACCGTACAGCACGGTGTTGCCGATGATGGTATTCTCGTTGCTTTTCAGTGGGCTGGAGACCGGCGGGCGGATGACGATCATGCCGCCGGACAGACCCTTGCCGACATAGTCGTTGCTGTCGCCGAACACCTCCAGCTTCAATCCCTGCACGGCGAAAGCGCCCAGGGACTGACCCGCCGAGCCGCGCAGGCGCACGGTGATATGGCCGGGTTCCAACCCGAACATGCCGTAGCGCTTGGTGATCATGTGGCTGAGCTTGGTGCCGACGGCGCGCTGGGTGTTGCGCACGGTATAGGTCAACTGCATCTTCTCGCCCTCTTCCAGCGCCGGGCGGGCGTCGAGGATCATTTGGGCGTCGAGGGTCTCGGGCACCTCGTTGCGGCCTTCCAGCGTGCAATAACGCGGGAACCCGCCCGAATCGGCCTGGGCCAGGATCGGGTTGAGGTCCAGATCGTCGAGATGCGCCGAACCGCGGCTGACCTGCTGCAACAGGTCGGTACGGCCGATGATCTCATTCAGCGTGCGCACGCCCAGCGAGGCGAGGATCTCGCGGATCTCCTCGGCGACGAAGCTGAACAGGTTGACGACTTTCTCCGGGGTGCCGGTGAACTTCTTGCGCAGGTCGGAGTCTTGGGTGCAGACGCCGACCGGGCAGGTGTTGGAATGGCACTGGCGCACCATGATGCAGCCCATCGCCACCAGCGAGGTGGTGCCGATGCCGAATTCCTCGGCCCCCAGCATGGCGGCGATGACGATGTCGCGGCCAGTCTTCAAGCCGCCATCGGTGCGCAGGCGGACGCGGTGGCGCAGACGGTTCAGCGTCAGCACCTGATGCACCTCGGACAGTCCCATTTCCCACGGCAGGCCGGCGAACTTGATCGAGGTCTGCGGGCTGGCGCCGGTACCACCGACATTGCCCGACACCAGGATGATATCGGCCTTGGCCTTGGCCACGCCGGCGGCGATGGTGCCGATGCCCGAGCGGGCGACCAGCTTCACGCAGACCTTGGCCACCGGGTTGATCTGCTTCAGGTCGTAAATCAGTTGCGCCAGATCTTCGATGGAATAGATATCGTGATGCGGCGGCGGGCTGATGAGGGTCACGCCGGGGGTGGCATGGCGCAGTTTGGCGATTTCAACGGTGACCTTGAAGCCGGGCAACTGCCCGCCCTCGCCGGGCTTGGCGCCCTGGGCCACCTTGATCTCGATCTCGCGGCAGTTCTTCAGGTATTCGGCGGTGACGCCGAACCGGCCCGAGGCCACTTGCTTGACCGCCGAATTGGCGTTGTCGCCATTGGGGCGCGGCTTGTAGCGGGCCGGATCCTCGCCGCCTTCGCCTGACACCGACTTGGCGCCGATGCGGTTCATGGCGATGTTCAAGGTGCCGTGCGCCTCGGGGCTGAGCGCGCCCAGCGACATGCCGGGGGTGATGAAGCGCTTGCGGATCTCGGTGGTCGATTCGACCTCGTCGGGCGAAATCGGGGCATCGGCCGGCTTGTATTCCAACAGGTCGCGCAGGCTGATGGGAGCCAGTTTGCGCAGGCCTTCGGAATAGCGCTTATAGGTGGTGTAGCTGTCGGTGCTGACGGCGGTTTGCAAGATATGGATCAGCGAGCCGTCGAAGCTATGCGCCTCGCCGCCCCGGCGGTAGCGGTAGAAGCCGCCGACGGGCAGCGTTACCACGCTCTCGCCCCAGGCCTTGCCGTGGATCTCGATGACCTTGTGCTGGATGCCGGCCAGCCCCAGGCCGGAGATGCGAGAACTCATGCCGGGGAAGAACTCGGCGACCAAGGCGCGCGACAGCCCCACCGCTTCGAAGCAATAGCCGCCGCGATAGCTGGA
>DATGZW010000423.1:0-2354 GCA_035297005.1 Patescibacteria group bacterium | reverse complement strand
ACCGCCAAGGTGCCGGTCGGATATTTCTCATGCAGCCGTAAAACCGCCGGACCCTCGGCAGCTTCGTCGAGCAGATGGGTGGCCAGGCGCTCCAGACCGGGGTTGTGGCCGATCAGCAGCACCGAGCCGGCGCTGTCGGGCAATTCTGCCAGCCGCGCCAACAAGGTCTGGCGGGTCGCTTCGTAGACACGCGGCTCGATGGTCACCGGCGTTTCGCGCAAAGACGGCTTCAGCGCCTCCAGCGTTTGGCGGGTGCGGGTGGCAGGCGAGCACATCACCATCGCCGGATGGATGCCCTGGTCGCGGAAATAGTCGCACATCAGCTTGGCTGCGCGCTGTCCCCGCTTGTTGATCGAGCGGTGGATATCCTCCACGCTGGGATCGTCCCAACTGGATTTGGCATGGCGCAGCAGATAAATGCACTTCATCTGGAGTTCCTCCGACCGGGGGCGTGGTGCGCTTATGTTGCACACTTGTTAAAGAGATGGCGCGATCATGACATCGTCTCCGCAAGCATATATAAATGGCAAGGCTCACGCCATGAGCGGGATGGAGGTTGTTAGTGAACGATATCGTGACCGTTGAATCCGCACCTGAAGCGCCGAAGCCGACCATCGACATGCACTCGCATGAGCGCTTCATCAATCGCGAGCTGTCCTGGCTGGCTTTCAACACCCGCGTGCTGGAAGAAGCGGACCATCCGATTCATCCGCTGTTGGAGCGGTTGCGCTTCCTGTCCATCTCGGCGGCTAACCTTGACGAGTTCTATATGGTGCGCGTCGCCGGTCTGAAAGGGCAGGTGATGAACGGTGTCGTCACCACCAGCCAGGACGGTCTGACCCCCGCCCAACAGTTGGTGGCGATCAACCGCGAGGCCACCGCGCTGCTGCTCAAGCAGCAGGAATGCTGGCGCGGCCTGCGCGAGGAATTGCGCACCGCCGGCATCGCCGTCATCGACATTTCCGAACTGACCCGCGCCGACCGCACTTGGCTGGACACCCGCTTCATGGAGCATGTGTTCCCGGTCCTGACCCCCTTGGCCATTGATCCGGCGCATCCGTTCCCATTCCTGTCGAACCTGGGCTTCGCCATGGTGCTGCACCTGACCCGTCTGGACGACGGCGATGTGATGCGCGCCTTGCTGCCGCTGCCGCATCAGATCGAACGCTTCATCCGCCTGCCGGGCGACGAGATCCGCTATCTGCCGCTGGAAGACATGGTTGGGTTGTTCCTTGACCGTCTGTTCCCCGGTTTCCGTGTCGATGGGCGTGGCGTGTTCCGCGTCATCCGCGATTCGGAAATGGAAATCGACGAAGAGGCCGAGGATCTGGTGCGGGTGTTCGAATCCGCCCTTAAGCGCCGCCGTCGCGGCCATTGCATCCGCCTGACCGTCGATGCCGGCATGCCGCAAGACCTGCTCGACTTTATCATCACCGAGATGGATGTCACGCCGGGCGACGTCTTCCCGCTCAACGGCTTGATCGGCACCGTCGATATCAAGCAGTTGATCACCGACGAGCGCCCCGATTTGCAGTTCGTGCCCTATAACGCCCGCTTCCCCGAGCGGGTGCGCGATTTGGCCGGCGACTGCTTCGCCGCCATCCGCAAGAAAGACATCGTCGTCCACCATCCCTTCGAATCCTTCGACGTGGTGGTGCAGTTCCTGCGTCAGGCGGCGCGCGACCCCAATGTCGTGGCGATCAAGCAGACGCTGTACCGCACCAGCAAGGACAGCCCCATCGTCAAGGCGCTGGTCGAAGCCGCCGAGATGGGCAAGTCAGTCACCGCGATGATCGAGTTGAAAGCCCGCTTCGACGAGGAAGCCAATATCGGCTGGGCGCGCGATTTGGAGCGGGCCGGGGCGCAGGTGGTCTATGGCTTCATGGAACTGAAGACCCACGCCAAGATCTCGCTGGTGGTGCGGCGCGAGGGCGGCGAGTTGCGCTCCTACGTGCATTTCGGCACCGGCAACTACCACCCGATCACCGCCAAGATCTATACCGATCTTAGCTTCTTCACCACCGACCCGGCGCTGTGCCGTGACGCCAACCGCACCTTCAATTTCATGACCGGCTATGCCAAGCCCGAGACCATGGAAAAGCTGGCCATCGCCCCGATGATGCTGCGGGATCGCTTGCTGACCTGCATCCATGAAGAGATCGAGCACGCCAAGGCCGGGCGTCCGGCGTCGATTTGGGTCAAAATGAACTCGGTGGTCGATCACAAGCTGATCGACGCTTTGTACGAGGCGTCGAATGCCGGCGTGCAGATCGACATGGTCATTCGCGGCATCTGCTGCCTGCGTCCCGGCGTGCCCGGCTTGTCCGAGAACATCCGCGTCAAGAGCATCGTCG
>DATGZW010000422.1:0-2654 GCA_035297005.1 Patescibacteria group bacterium | reverse complement strand
CGCCTATCAGCAGGTGCTGAAAGGCCTGCCGGCGGTCGATTATACCCGCGACGAGCTGCTGTATCTGCCGCGCAACCTGCGGGCCAACAAGGTCTATGGGTTCAGCCCGGTCGAACAGGTGGTGATGACCGTCAACATCGCTCTGCGCCGCCAGTTGCACCAGTTGCAGTACTACACCGAAGGCAGCGTCCCCGACGCCCTGATCGGCGTGCCGGAGACCTGGACTCCCGAGCAGATCGGCCAGTTCCAAGCCTATTGGGACGCGCTTTTGGAGGGCGACACCGCCCAGCGGCGGCATGCCCGCTTCGTCCCGGCGACCATCTCGAAAAGCTATGTCCAGACCAAGGAAGGCGCGCTCAAGGACGAGGTCGACGAGTGGCTGGCCCGCATCGTCTGCACCGCCTTCTCGGTGACGTCCGGCGCCTGACGCCCCCGCCCATTCCCCACCATCGACAGCCTTTCCTACCGCCCGGCCCTAGCCGTGGCGGGGCATGAGGGCTGTCCGTCGTTTCACACAACCATGAGGAAAACCATGAGCTTGTTCATCCCCTTGCGTAAGGTCGATGCCAGCCAGCGGCTGGTCTATGGGCAGATCGACGAAACCCCCGACCGCTCCGGCGAGGTGTTCGACTATGCCAGTTCCAAACCTCATTTCGAGCAATGGTCGGCTGATATCCGCAAGGCCTCGGACGGCAAAAGCCTGGGCAATGTGCGGGCCATGCATGGCAAGGTGGCCGCCGGCAAGCTGGAGGACATCGCCTTCGACGACATCACCAAGCGTATCCAGCTCTGCGCCCGCATCGTCGATGACGGCGAATGGAAGAAGGTCGAGCAGGGCGTCTACACCGGCTTTTCGCCTGGCGGGCGGTATTTGCGCAAATGGGACGACGGCGGGCTGACCCGCTATACCGCCGAACCGTCCGAGATTTCCATCGTCGATATGCCGTGCATTCCCTCGGCCAGCTTCACCATGGTCAAGGCCGACGGCGCCGAGGAGCAGGTGGCTTTCCGCTTCCGTAAGGCCGATGACGCCGATACGGCGCGCTATTCCGAAGGCGATCTGGCCGATCTGTTCGGCTCGCTGGATTGGCTGTGGCAGTCGGGCGATTGGCAGGATGCCTGGGCGGTCGATGGCAAGCCGATGGATGAAGGCCTCAAGGATTGGCTGGAGCAAGGCTCATCGCTGGTCCAGGCGCTGATCGACGACGGCGCTGACGGTTCCGGTGATGCCGATCCCGACCCGGATGCCGACCCCGACGCAGACCCCGATCTTGACGCCGACAAGGGCCGCCGCACCCGTGGCCTGCGCAAGGCCGGAGCCCGCAACAGCGCCGCCGACCTGGCGCTGATCCAGACAATGCACGATACCGCCGTCAGCCTGGGCGCGGTTTGCCCCAACGGCATCATCACCAGCAAGGCCGCCGCCACCGGCGAACTGGCCAAGGTGCATGGCCTGCTGGGCGAGGCCAAGGACGCCTTGACCAAGCTGATCGGCGAACGCGACTCGCTGACCAAGCGCGTCACCGCCTTGGAAGCGTTGCCGAAAGCTGGCGGTCCGGCGCTGAAAGCGGTGGCCAAGGGCCAGGATGTGACGCTGGCTCCCGAACAGGACGAAATGGCCAAAATCGCCGCCATGGACAACCGCGAGGCGCAAAGCCTGGCCTTGATCAAGCTGGCGCATCGCAAGCCGCAGGTGGCGCGCTTCTAAAGCGCCGCCGCCTTCCGCAGCCATCCCCATTCCGGCCCTCCGACAGGGCCGGCGTCCCCGCCCGGTGTTCCGGCGCGGGTTTTTTTATGTCCGCTTGGAGAGACTTTCCCATGACGAATCCGTCCCCGAACGAAACCTTGGCCAAGATCAAGGCCGCCCACAAGCTGCCCATCATCGATGAGGCGATGGCCAAGGCTTATGGTGAAAGCGCCACCGCCACCGCCGGCTTGACCTATTACGACTTGCAGGCCGGCGCGCTCAGCCTGTCGCCGTTGATCACGCCGTTGCGCAGCAGCATCGCCCGTGTCGGCGCTGGCCGAGGCATTCAGGCCAACTGGAAGGCCATCACCGGCATCAACATCAACTCGATCGCCATCGGCGTGTCTGAAGGCAATCGCGGTGGCGTCGTCACCACCGAAACCCAGGACTACATGGCGGCGTTCCGCGGTCTGGGCCTGGAAGACTATGTGACCTTCGAGGCCGATTATGCCGCCGATGGTTTCGATAACGTCAAGGCACTGGCCGCTCAGGGTCTGCTGCGGGCTTTGATGATCGGCGAGGAAAAGGTCATCCTCGGCGGCAACACCTCGAACCCGCTGGGCTCGACGCCGCAGCCGACCTTGGCCGATGTCTCCACCGGCGGCGCTTTGGCCGCCAATACCCAGGTTTCGGTGCGCGTCGCCGCGCTGACCCTGGATGGCTTCCTCGGCTCCTCGGTGGCTGCCGGCATCCGCGGTCAGATCAACCGCACCAACGCCGACAGCAGCAGCGACACTTATGGCGGCGGCACCGCCAAGGTCTCGACGGCGGCGCTCATCAACACCGCCAATGACGGCTCCACCACCCACAAGGTCACCGCTTCGGTGACTCCGGTGGTCGGGGCGGTCGGCTATGCGTGGTTCTGGGGGGCGTCCGGCAGCGAAGTTCTGGGGGCCATCACCACCAT
>DATGZW010000421.1:0-2002 GCA_035297005.1 Patescibacteria group bacterium | reverse complement strand
CCGTCGATCTTCGAGTATCGCTATGACGATTTCGAATTGGTCGGGTATGATCCCCATCCGAATATTCCAGCTCCGGTGGCGATTTAGGGTGCGTCGCCTGTAGCTGTGTTTTTCGTGTGATATTGAACCATAAATCGTCATCACCGGGCTTGTCCCGGTGATCCGCGCCGTGGTGCATGTCCGGCTGTATCGATTGGCCACAGGCCGTCGTCTTGCCGACCCGCGTGGATGGCCGTGACAAGCACGGCCATGACGGAATGGGAATTATCCCGCATCCTTTGGGTGAGGCTGAAACCATGACTCTATCTTTGATCGTCGCGGTGGCGGCAAATGGTGTGATCGGCCGCGACAACCAATTGCCGTGGCGCCTGCCGGAAGACCTGCGCTACTTCAAGCGGGTGACCATGGGCAAGCCGGTGGTGATGGGGCGCAAGACCTATGATTCGATCGGCAGGCCGCTGCCGGGCCGTCCTAATATCGTGGTGACGCGCGATGCCGCCTGGACCGCCGAAGGCGTGACGGTGGCGCATTCTTTGGCAGAGGCGTTGAATTCTGCCAATCGCCTCGCCGAGGGTGGCGAGGTGATGCTGATTGGCGGCGCTCAGTTGTTCAACGAGGCGCGGCCTCGGGCCGAGCGGTTATATTTCACCGAGGTGCATCGGGATTACGAGGGTGACGTGACCTTCCCCCGCCCCGATCCGGCGCTGTGGCGCGAAGTCTCGCGGGACCGCCACGAAGGCGATCCTGCCTATAGCTTCGTCGTGCTGGAACGGCGTTAACGGTCCTCTGTCATCAAAGCGGCGACGGCGCGGTCGTCGGCCCCGCCCTGGCTCAGATGCTCGGCGACGGCGTGGCGGTCGTCGGCGGAACGGTTCTGGCTCAGCTTGAACTTGCCCTCCAGGCTGGCCACTGTGATGGCGAAGCCGACGATGCCGCGTTGCATGCCGGCGCGGTAGTCTTCGGCGAGATCGGCAAAGGCCCAATCCGGCCCCGGCTCGTAAGCAGCCGCCAGACAGGCCAGCGCGGCTTCGGTCTCGTTTTCTGACAACAGCCGCGCCGGGCCGCGCGCCTGGGCGACGGCATAATTCCAGGTCGGCACCGCCGGAGCGGTGTGGTACCAGCGCGGCGAAACATAAGCATGCGGGCCGTGGAACACCGCCAAGGCCTGACCGCCATCGAGCGTCGCCGCCTGAGGGTTGGCACGGGCCAGGTGGCCGATCAATTGACCGTCGCGCCACAGTAAGGGGACATGGCTGACCCAGGGGCCGTCGGGGCTTTGGGTGATCAGGCTAGCGAAGGGGTGTTTGCCGATAAACGACACCAGCCGCTCGCGGTCATCGACGGCGAAGGCGGCGGGGCGGTAGATCACGCCTTAGCCCCATAGCGCGCCATCAACATATCGACAGCGGCATCGGCTATGCTCTGGATGCTGCGCTCGTTGGGCGGCAGGTTGAGCAAGGCGCGGGTGTGGATGTCGCTTTTCAGCATGCCCAGGAACAAGTCGGTGACCAGCGACGTATCGCAGTCGGGCACCGCCATCAAGCCGCGCCGGGTCAGGTCGCTGAACAGGGCGCCGATGCGGGCATGGGCGCGGATCGGCCCCGCCGCATAGAACGCCTCGCCGACTTCGGGCAGGCGTGGCGCTTCGGCCAGCACCACGCGGTGGATGGCCAAGGCCTCCGGCGCGACGATCAAATTCAGGAAATGCAAGGCCAGCTCCAGCAGCGCCTGACGGGCGTCGGTGTAGGCCTCGGGCACGCCAAGGTCGCTGAAGGTCGCTTCGCACCGTGCGCTGATCATCGCCTCGAAAAGGGCGCGCTTGTTCTCGAAATGGGCATAGATGGTGGCTTTCGAGACATTGGCCCGCGCCGCCACCGCATCCATGCTGGCGGCGGCGTATCCGGCTTCCAGGAAGACTTCCTGGGCGGCGGCCAGAATGCATTGGTGTTTCGTCATTGGGGCATCACCGCAACAGGCGGCGGCCTTTTTTGGCCTGGACATA
>DATGZW010000420.1:0-4042 GCA_035297005.1 Patescibacteria group bacterium | reverse complement strand
GCCTCATGAATCTCGTCGAGCGCCCGTTGGACGGTGACGGCCCGGCGGGAAACCACCCAGTCCATCGGCTCGCCATCGTTCGGGCGGACGGCACGGAGCGCCCTGACCACCGCCACCTCCTCGGTCTCGGTCAACGACGAGAACAACGTCAGATACTCGATCGGCGTCGACCCGCGCGCTCGATGCCAGGATTCCGCCAGCCGCCGCAGGCCGGGGCGGGCGCCGCCGAACAGTTCGGCGAAAGTCGGTATCGTTTTTTGGGCAGTCACCAGCCGTGCCATCTCGGCATTCTCCCAGTTCGCCAGCGGCCTGACCTCGGCGCGCCCGTCGGAAAGACGGTGGCCATGGGTGCGAGCGATGAGCTGGCGCTCCCCTCTGCGGCGGTAGACAACGGCCTCCAACTGGCCCCGGTCGCCGAGCGGCGCGTAAGCCACGGCGGAGCGAAAGGCGGCGTCCAACGAGGACAGGCTTAGGAAATCGGATTTCGGTCTGTCCCAACGGAGCAACTCGTATTGGACGGTGCCGCCCTGGGCGCGGACAAGGGTTTTCTTCGCCGCCATGGCAGCTAGGTGCGTCCGGGCGAAATCGTCCCACGCCTCCTGCCACGTACCGTATGCCTCGGCGCCGGCCCCTACAACGTGGGCGACAAACACCGCTTGCACCCGCTCGATCACTTCGTAGTGGCCGGGTTGGACATCGGGCACCGCCAAGCCGCGGATAAGGGTCGCCATGGTGCCGCCCGACAGCGCCCTGGCATCGACCAGCACCTTGTCGGCGGCGGCGGGATTGTCCGGCATCATCACATCCTCATCCCGGCAGCCGGCACGTCGTCCGGCGACGGCGGCGGTGGCGCGGTGGCGGTATCCGGCTCGGGTGCAGCACCAAGGCGGCGGGCGATGTGTTTTGGCATCTGGCCGTAGGCGGCGACGCCGGTGGCGACGATCGGGCGCGGTGCTGTGGCGGAAGGCGACGATCCGGTCGATGTCGGCGCCTTGGCGGCATCGGCCTGCTTGCGAGCGGTTTGGGCGTCGATGCTGGCGGCCAGTTCGTCACGGGCCTGCTGGGTGCCATACTTGCTGACAACGGCGATAACGGACGGATCGTCAACGCGCACCTCCCAGGCGGAGTCGGCACGGTTCCAACGAAGCGTGTTTGGCGGATATTCGGACTTCACGGCGTCCTTATTGGCTTTGTCGATGCCCTCCAGACGGTAGGTCGCGGGCTTCTCCGCAGGAGCTACCTTTCGGTCGGCCTTGGCCTCTTCGGCGGCGCGGTACACCGGGTGGCATTTCAGCACCCATTCCGCCGCCTCGCCCGCCCGGGCGGTCGCCATGAAGATAGCACGCTTGTCCGCACGCAACACATCGGCCCATGAACTCAGATACGACGCCGCGTGCGACAGATCGCCACGATTCAGGTTGAGTTCAGAGGCGACGAAGGCGGAGGTTGCCTCGGCGACCAACTCCTCAAAACTGTAGGCCCTGTCGGCGAACCTTTTGCCGAACTGACGATTGAGGCGGCCAGGCAGCGAAGCCCCTGACGCGTGACCGACCTCATGCAAGAGCGTTTCCGTAAAGCGAGCCGCGTCAGCGAAGGCCACACGAGGCGGAGTGACGACAGCATCCCTGCTAGGCGAATAAAACGCCTTGTCGCCTTGCTCAAGAAATGTGATTCCCTGCGCCTTGGCGCCGTCGATGATGCGCTCGATGCTGTCTGGTGCCGTCCACGGCGCTTCTGCCATGGTCGGTGGCTCCCATGCGGGAATAGGTTTTCCGTCTGGGCCGTCCATTTGTGAGATGTGAAACACGCTGTAGGCCCTGGCGACTGGGACAACGATTTTTTCCGGATCAGCGTCCGACTGGCGGTTCCTGTTCTCGATTTCTTTGCGGTCGAAATAGATGATTGGCGTGCTGCGCTCTCCAGCGCGCACTTGCCAGTTTTTAGCTCGCGCCTGCCGATAGGTGCAATATCGCGGGTCAAACTGGGCGCCGAGCAGCATTTCGTTGATACCGTGGTAGCGTTCCCCGGTGACGGCATTACGCGGCCTGGGCGTGGCCGGGCATTTCGACCCGTCCCATGCCGGGGCGAAGGGATTGACGCCCTTCTCCATCAGCGCCAACACCTTGTTGGTAATTTCCTGGTACAGGTCGCGACGTTCGCCCTCCGAGCGTGGCTTTGCGTTGTCGTTGCTCATCGCAGGGTCTCCTTCTGGGCAGCTCGATAAAGCTGGTAATCGCTGGGGCCGATATCGGCGGGCGCCTCTGTCAGGCCGAGGGCGCGGACTTCCGTCCACGTCAGTTGCATGTCGGCGGGCGGCGGTCCATCGACGGCGGCGAAGTCGTGCCGTGTTGGCGTGGTCGTGTTGGCTGTGCTCATGGCCGCACCTCCTGGGCCGGCGTTGGAGAGGGCGGCGGCACCTCGCCGGCCGGCACCTTGCCCTCAGGCGCCTGGGACGGTTTCAGGCGGCGGCGTACATGGTCAGGCATCTTTGGCGGTGCCTGGACGCCTGGAGCTTCCTCGCATTCGAGCGCGATGGCGCTGGCCGGGATGCCCATTTCCAGAGCGATGGCACGCATCCGGCGCTGGTCTGCTGGTGAGCCAGTAAACTGCACGCCATCCCAGCCCGCGGGGGCATCCATATGCGCCTTGGCCGCCGCCACTAAGACGCGCAACTCGGCATCGGTTGGAGCGCCGCCAACTTTGCGGTGGAGAAGTAGGCGGTCGCCACGGTCTTCGATTTCGCAATTCGGTGACAGCTTGATGAGCAAGCTGGCGGCCAATCGCTCGACCGAGTAGCCGAGGCCCTCCCAATAACTGGCAGGAAGTGGCGGTATCGTTTTTTGGTCGCGGCGCCGAGGGCGGCGGGCGGCGGCTCCATAAGCTGCGGGCATTTCGTTTCTCCCTGTGGTCTTTGATTGGTTGATGCTGACCTTGACGGCCTCGACGGTCGGCAGAGTTGCGATGTCGATGTCGGCCAGACGGCGCTGAATTTCCCCCGCCCGTAAGCCGAGTCGGCGAGAGAGCGAGAACGGCGTCCCTGCGCCGTCAACGGCGATGATGCCTCGGCGACCGATGGCCAACTGAATCCCAGCGGTCTGGATGGCTGAGGCGAAATCCTGCCCTGTGGTTGTGCTGGCCCACGCCGTCGATAGAATGGAGGCAACATCCGAGACCATGATTCCGGTGCGCTGGCCTTGCCATTCCTGGTGGTTCATGCGGGCGACGGGTCGGGATGTGCCTGCGGGGCGGGTATGGACGCCGACGACCGGGCAGAGATTCCAACGCCGTTCTAGCTCACGGGCCGCGAACTCGTTCTTGTAAAAGTTGTGGGCGTCACTGGCGATTCGCAAGTCATCATTGGCTCGACACCAGATCGCATGCAGATGCCGGCGGCCCTTTTTGCAATGCCCGATTACAACCCTCTTGTGGCCGGTCAGTCCCTGAAGCCGCTCAAGGGTATCAATGGCTTCAATCCAGCGTTTGTCGTTGAGCGAAAACGCCTCGTCGGCTGGCAATGATAGACTGGCATGAAACAGTGCTCGACGGCTGCGCGTGGCCATGGTGATAGCGCGCATCTCCGACAATACAAGCCTCAGACTGGCGGCATCATCGCATCCCTCAAGGAACACAACCGTTTCGTTATCCTTGGCGACAAGATGGCGAGCCAATCGGTCAACATCCGTCTGACTGGTGCCACGGGACGAAGATTTAATCAACATCGCCGTCCCCCTCGCCATCGTCCTGACGGCGCGTCAGGGCCTGCCGCAGGGCATTGCGGATCTCAATGATGTCAGTGGTCATCGCCGCCAGCATTCGTGGCGACGGAGCGCCTTGTCCGAGAGGCACAGTGCTGAGTTGGGCGAGGTGGCCGTTCATCGTTGCCACTTGGGCAAGGATTTTGGCCAGCAACTCGACATCGTGGGTCGGCTGCCGCCGGCCCGGCTGGCGTAGCGCTTTTGGTGCATCAGGGACAATCGCCCCTGCAGCCTGAAGCGCCGAACTTCGGCAGAAATCCGCCCGCATCCGAGGTGGGCAGGCGGCC
>DATGZW010000419.1:0-2067 GCA_035297005.1 Patescibacteria group bacterium | reverse complement strand
TTTTCGACGATGAAGCGGGCGGGTGGGGTTTCGTTGTCCAGAATAGCGCCGTCATCGGCCAGAGGCCAATAGACTTCCAAAAGGTTGCGCAATCCGGCGGCATAGCGGCGGCGGATGATGTCAGGCGGGATGTCGTGTCCGCCCAGACGGACCCTTTCGGCGACGCGGGCAATAGCCAACTCTGGCGAGGGCAGCCAGAAAAACAGGACGGTCAGGCGATAGCCCTGATCACGACAGCGGCGCATGAAGGCGGCGTGACCGCGCCCGGCACAGGTGGTCTCGAAAGCAAAGGCGGTGTGGGCGCTCCGCAATTGCTCCATGCGTTCCAGCATGATTCGCCCGGCGGACAAGGCCGCGCCATTGGGGTTGAAGGGCGACAATCCACGGGCGATCTCATCCGCATTAACAAATTCAGCAATGCCCGTAAAGCGGGGCAGCAAGGCGCGCGCGGCCGTGGTTTTTCCCGCGCCATTGGGGCCACCCAACAACAGGCAATGACTCACTCCGCCGCCTCCTCGACCGCGACCGCTTGCCCGCCGACGTCCTCCGCCAGTGCGGCGATCTCGTCAAGGGCGGAGCGGAGATGACCCATGATGGCTGCGGCGATGTCGGCGGGTTCGGACAGGCCGTCCTCGGGGTCGCCGCTGTCGTCGCGCAGCCAGGACAGGTCGAGGTTATCGTTGCGCTCGGCGATCTGGGCGCGGGTGAAGCAGCGCCAGCGGCCGTCTTCGCCCTGGTCGACGCGAGGGGACTGGCCCTTGGGGTCCGAGCCGAAGCGGGATTCGAACTCGGCAAAGCTGTCCAGGGTCAGCGGCCGGGTCTTGCCGAAGGCGGGCATGTTGGCGCGCAGGTCGTAGACCCATACCGCCTTGGTGTTAGCCTTGGCGGTCTTGCCCCGGGTGAAGAAGACGACGTTGGTCTTGACGCCCTGGGCGTAGAAGATGCCGGTGGGCAGGCGCAGGATGGTATGCAGGTCGCACCAGTCCATCAGCATCTGGCGCAGTGCGCGGCCCGCATTGTCCTCGAACAGCACATTGTCGGGCACCACCACGGCGGCGCGGCCGCCGGGTTTCAGGGCGCGGATGATGTGTTCGACGAAGGCCAACTGCTTGTTGGAGACGTCGGCGGTCACCGAGAAGTCGCCGCGCGTGGGCCGTCCGCCGCCCTTCTTGGTGCCGAAGGGCGGATTGGTGATGATGACGTCGGCCTGTCCCAGCGCTTCGCCCTCGTGGGATAGCGTGTCGCCCAGTTGGACGCCGTAACCGGAGTCGCCGCCGATGCCGTGCAGCATCAGGTTCATCAGGCACAGGCGGTGGGTGTCGGGCACCAGCTCCAGGCCGACGAAGGCACCGTTGCGCTGGAAGAAGCGCTGCGATTCCGGCAGGCCATAGAGTTCGTCGGTGGCGGCCTTGATGAAGTGGTCGGCAGCGACCAGGAAGCCGCCGGTTCCGGCGGCGGGGTCCTGCACCACCTCGCCGGGCTGCGGCTTGATCAGGCGGATGATGCTGTCGATCAGCGGGCGCGGGGTGAAATATTGCCCGGCGCCGCTTTTCTTCTCGGCGGCGTTCTTCTCCAAGAGCCCTTCATAGAGGGTACCCAAGCCCTCCTCGCGGGCGCTGAACCAGTCGAGGCCGTCGATGGCCTCGGTCAGGGCCTTGAGGTTGGTCGGCTTCTTCAGGCGGCTCTGGGCGTCGGCGAAGATCGCCTGGACCAGCCCGCGGCCGTTGGTGCCGAGGTCGAGCAGCAGGTGCTTGTAGAAGGTGAGCTGCTCCAGCCCCTCGCGCCGGTTCAGGTCGGGCCACCTCTTGCCCTCGGGCAACTGGTCCTCGCGGCCGGTCTCGGCCATCATCTTGAGGAACAGCAGGTAGGTCAGCTCGGTCACGTACTCATGGTAGGTGATGCCGTCGTCGCGGAGAATGTCGCAGAGGCGCCAGAGCTTGGCGACGATGTCGGTGGTGACGGTCATGGTACTCTTCTCGCTATGCGCTGCAACGTAGCGCGATGCTTTTCTTCGCGATCACGGTCGATCATTTGGCGGATTGCTGCTGCCTCGGCATCTGGCGGCAG
>DATGZW010000418.1:0-6717 GCA_035297005.1 Patescibacteria group bacterium | reverse complement strand
GGCACCCTGACCATGACGACCTATTTGCTGGCCGGTTGGTCGCGCGAACAGGTCTGCAACTATATGTGCCCGTGGCCGCGCATCCAGGCGCCGATGCTCGACGAGCATTCGGTGATCGTCTCCTATGACGTCGTGCGCGGCGAAAGCCGGGGCCATGCCAAGCGCGGCCAGTCCTTCGAGGGGCGCGGGCATTGCGTCGATTGCAGCCTGTGCGTTCAGGTCTGCCCCACCGGCATCGACATCCGCAACGGCTTGCAGATGGGCTGCATCGGCTGCGGGCTGTGCGTCGATGCCTGCAACGGCGTGATGGAGCGTTTTGGGCTGCCCAAGAATCTGGTCGGCTGGACCTCGCTGTCGGCGCTGCGCGTGCCGGCTGAACAGCGTCAGCCGCCCAAGCTGCTGCGGCCCCGCGTGTTCATCTATCTGGGGCTGATGGCGGCGGTGGTCCTGGTCATGGGCCTGGGCCTCGCCAACCGCGCTTCGCTGGAACTCAACGTGCTGCGCGACCGCTCGCCCGAGTTCGTCCGCCTGTCGAACGGATCGGTCCGCAACGCCTTTACAGTGAAAGTGATCAACAAGCAGCGCGCCAACCGCGACGTCGATTTGCGGGTGTCCGGCCTGGACAACGCCAGTCTGTCGGTGATCGGCGGCGACGATATCGGGCCGGTGATCCATCTGCATGTCGGTCCCGACGCCGTCGATACCTATCGGGTGTTCGTCACCGAGCCGGTGGTCGAGGGACGCCCGTCCTCGACGCCGATCTCCTTTGAAGCGCGCGACGCCGCCGACAAGGAAGCGGCAGTGCATTCCAGCGTGTTCATCACCCGCGACAGCGACTGATACGCCGATGACGATGCTGGACGTGGCTCCCGCTGGGCCTTAGTCCGGCATCGCTCAACTTCTGGGAAGGATAACCCACCTTGTAAGGCGGGGCTGCCGGGGTCATCATACTGGGTATGACTGGCGGCGTTCGTGACCTTGCGTGCCGCCAGCCCTTACCTGGGAGCGAATACGCATGAAGGTCATTCCACCGATATTTGCCGCTGCCTGCGTGCTGGCATCCTCTGCCGCCGCTTTTGCCGGCCAAACCTTCGATACCGTCAAAAGCCATGGCTATGTGAACTGCGGAGCGCATACCGGCCTAGGCGGCTTCGGCGCGCCCGACCAAAAGGGCAATTGGGCCGGGCTTGACGTCGATGTCTGCCGCGCCGTCGCCGCCTCGATGTTCGGCGACGCTTCCAAGGTGCGTTTCGTCCCGCTGTCGGCGCAGCAACGCCTGCCGGCCCTGCAATCGGGCGAGGTCGATCTGCTGTCGCGCAACACCACCTGGACCCTGACGCGCGAGGCGGCCAATGGGCTGCTGTTCACCTCGGTCGATTTCTATGACGGTCAGGGCTTCCTGGTGTCCAAGAAGCTGGGGGTCAAAAGCGCCAAGGAACTCAACGGCGCCACCGTCTGCGTGCAAACCGGCACCACCACCGAATTGAACCTGGCCGACTTCGCCCGCGCCAATAAGCTGGACCTGAAGCCG
Organism: Patescibacteria group bacterium; assembly: GCA_035297005.1. Lineage (GTDB taxonomy): Bacteria > Pseudomonadota > Alphaproteobacteria > Rhodospirillales > Magnetospirillaceae > DATGZW01. Next base: position 5,186 of record DATGZW010000418.1, on the reverse strand, counting down.
GTGACCATCGAAAGCTTCGAGGAAGCCGCCAGCGCCTTCATCTCCGGTCGCTGCGACGCCATGACCTCGGACACCTCGCAACTGGCGGCGATCCGCGCCAACCAGACGCCCAACCCCGACGATTACGACATCCTGCCCGAGCTGATTTCGAAAGAGCCGCTATCGACGGCGGTGCGCCAGGGCGACGACCAGTGGTTCGATCTGGTCAAATGGACCTTCTATGCCATGCTGGAAGCCGAAGAGCGCGGGGTTACCTCGCAGAATGTCGACGCCATGCTGAAAAGCCCCGATCCCAACATCCAGCGCTTGCTGGGCGTGGTGCCGGGCATGGGCAAGAGCCTGGGTGTCGATGACAAATGGGCTTACAACATCATCAAGCAGGTCGGCAATTACGGCGAAAGCTTCGAGCGCAATGTCGGCAAAGGCTCCAAGCTGAAGCTGGATCGCGGGCTGAACGCCTTGTGGACCAAGGGCGGCCTGATGTACGGCATGCCGATCCGCTAAGGGACACACCAACATGGACGCCCCGGCTTCGTTGCCTCCCTCCGCCGCTCCGCCGCGCCACCGCTGGTGGAACGACGAGCACTTTCGCGGCATCCTTTATCAGGTGCTGCTGCTGGCGGGGGTGACCGGGCTGGGGTGGTTCCTGGTGTCCAACACCCTGGCCAATCTGGGGGCGCGCCATATCGCCACCGGCTTCGGCTTCCTGGACCGCGAGGCGGCGTTCGGCATCAGCGAACACGTCATCGATTACACCCCCACCGACAGCTATTTCCGCGCCTTGCTGGTCGGCCTGCTGAATACCGTTCAGGTGTCGCTGATCGGCATCGTTCTGGCGACGCTGTTGGGTGTGGTTATCGGCATTGCCCGGCTGTCGTCGAACTGGCTGGTGGCGCGGTTGGCGACCGTCTATGTCGAGGCCTTGCGCAATGTGCCGCTGCTGCTGCAACTGTTCCTGTGGTACGCGCTGATCACCGAAGGCCTGCCGCGCGCGCGTGAGGCGCTCAACCTGTTCGACGCTGTGTTCCTGTCCAATCGCGGCCTGCGTATTCCGGCGCTGGTCTGGGATGGGCGGGCGATTGCGGTGGTTGCGGCGGCTGTGGTCGGCGTGATCGGTTCGTGGATGCTGGCCCGTTGGTCGCGGCGGCGGATGGAGCGCACCGGTCATTACTTCCCGGTGCTGCGCGGCTCGCTGGGGCTGATCTTCGGCCTGCCGCTGCTGGTCTTTCTGGTCGGAGGGGCGTCCCTTGATTTCGACGTGCCGCATCTGGCCGGCTTCAACTTCGCCGGCGGTTCCAACCTGACGCCGGAGCTGGCGGCCTTGCTGATCGGGCTGACGGTCTATACCGCCGCCTTCATTGCCGAGATTGTGCGCGGCGGCATCCTGGCGGTGTCTTGGGGCCAGAGCGAGGCGGCGATGGCGTTGGGGCTCAGCCGCATGCAGGTGCTGCGCTTGGTGGTGCTGCCGCAGTCGCTGCGGGTGATCATTCCGCCGCTGACCAGCCAATATCTCAATCTGACCAAGAACTCGACGCTGGCGGTGGCTATCGGCTATCCCGATCTGGTCAGCGTTGCCAATACCGCAATCAATCAGACCGGCCAAGCGGTTGAAGGCGTGTCGATCATCATGGGCGTCTATCTGGCCATCGGTCTGGCGCTGTCATTACTGATGAACTGGTACAACAAGCGCATCGCCCTGCGCGGCGGAGGGCGCTGAGATGGCCTCGACCACCCGCAGCGGCCTGTTGGGCGAGCCCATCGCCTGGGCCAAGCGCAACCTGTTCAACACCCCGGCCAACTCCGTCTTCAGTCTGGCGGCGCTGTGGCTGCTGTGGAAGACCATTCCGCCGCTGGTGTCCTGGGCGCTGATCAAGGCTACCTGGACCGGCGACCCGGCGGCCTGCCGCGCCGCAGGCGGCGCTTGCTGGGCCTTCGTCACCGAGAAGTACCGGCTGATCCTGTTCGGCATCTATCCGTTCGAGGAGCAATGGCGGCCCTTGCTGGCGGTGCTGCTGTTCATCGCGATGATGCTGGTGACCGCCAATCCGCGCTTCTGGAAGCGCTGGCTGAGCTGGATGTGGTTGGGCGGGCTGGCGGTGGTCGGCGTGCTGATGTGGGGCGGCGTGCTGGGCTTGGCGCAGGTGCCCAACGAGCGTTGGGGCGGGCTGCCGCTGACACTGATCCTGTCCACGGCGGGCATTGTGCTGTCATTCCCGCTGGCGGTGCTGCTGGCCCTGGGGCGGCGGTCGAAGCTGCCGGCGGTGCGGGCTGGCTGCGTCGCCTATATCGAGTTGTGGCGCGGCGTGCCGCTGGTCAGCGTGCTGTTCATGGCGTCGATCATGTTCCCGCTGTTCCTGCCCGAAGGCTTCACCATCGACAAGCTGTTGCGGGCGCAGCTGGGCATTATCCTGTTCACCTCGGCCTATATCGCCGAGACCATCCGTGGCGGCTTGCAGGCCATCCCGCGCGGCCAGTACGAGGCAGCGGACGCGCTGGGGCTGTCCTATTGGCGCAAGATGCGCCTCGTGATCCTGCCCCAGGCCTTGCGGCTGGTGATTCCGCCGCTGGTCGGGCAGTTCATCACCACCTTCAAGGATACCTCGCTGGTCATCATCATCGGCTTGTACGACCTGCTCAGCAGCACCAAAGTGGCGCTGTCCGACCCGCAATGGCGATCCTTCTACGCCGAGGGCTATATCGTCGCGGCGCTGATCTATTTCGTCTTCACCTTCTTTATGTCGCGTTACAGCCAATACCTTGAACGCCGCCTCAATACCGGGGTGCGCCGCGGATGACGGGAACCGGAGCCATGCCGAAAGACGAAATCGCCATCTCGCTGATGGACGTCAATAAATGGTACGGCGGCTATCACGCCCTGCGCGACGTTACCCTGGAGGTCAAGCGCGGCGAGCGGGTGGTGGTCGCCGGGCCGTCGGGATCGGGAAAATCGACGATGATCCGCTGCATTAACCGCCTGGAGGAACACCAGGGCGGCCGCATCGTCGTCAACGGCACGGAGGTGACCTCTGACCTGAAATCCATCGAGGCGGTGCGCCACGACGTCGGCATGGTGTTTCAGCAGTTCAACCTGTTCCCGCATCTGACGGTGCTGGAAAACCTGACTTTGGCCCCGCTGTGGGTCAAGCACATGCCCAAACCCGAGGCCGCCGACATCGCCATGAAGTACCTCGACCGGGTGAAGATCGTCGAGCACGCCCATAAATATCCCGGCCAGTTGTCGGGCGGCCAACAGCAGCGCGTCGCCATCGCCCGCAGCCTGTGCATGAAGCCCAGCATCATGCTGTTCGACGAACCAACCTCGGCGCTCGACCCCGAGATGATCAAGGAAGTGCTCGACGTCATGGTCGAACTGGCCGAGGAAGGCATGACCATGGTCTGCGTCACCCACGAAATGGGCTTCGCCCGCACTGTCGCCGATACCGTGGTGTTCATGGCCGATGGCCAGATCGTCGAAAAGAACAGCCCCGCCGAACTGTTCGGCAACCCCAAGGAAGAACGCACCCGGCAGTTTCTCAGCCAAATCATTCGGCATTGAAGGGGAGGGATGGGCATGATCGCATCCGTCGAACGCACCAGCAAACTGCGCGGCACCCGTCGCGGCGCGGGCCGCGCGCTGTGCCAATTGGACGATTTGACCAACCCCGGCAGCGCCGCCTTCGTCGTTAAACGTGGCGCGGCGCGGCTATCGGTGCTGGTGGTGCGCCGCGACGACGAGGTGTTTTGCTACCTCAATTCCTGCCCGCATATCGGCGCGCCGCTGGACTACCAAACCACCGGCTTCCTCGACGTCGAGGGGCTGAACATCCTTTGCGCTTATCACGGCGCGCTGTTCCGCATGGACGACGGCGTCTGCATCTCCGGCCCGCCCGAACGCCAATGCCTGACGCCGCTGGGTTTGGAGATCAAGGACGGCGCGGTGCTGGCGCTGGGATGGTGAGGTTTTCGCTGTCCGTGTCCGTCGCTTTTTGACCGGGCGGCGGACGGTTCTTGGCCTCGTTGGCGAAGCGGAAGCGGCCATGCAGAATGCAGCCCTTCATCCCCGGATCGCAGGCCAACCCGTTCAGGCGGGTGCAGACGCCTTTATCCTCATGCGGGCAACCCCAACCGCTCATGCTGGTCTCCGTTGGTGGATGGAGGGGGAGTGTAGCATTGTGCTTTGGGAGGGGCGGATGCGTTTGGTCAAGGCGGTTGGGGAGGACACGCCACGATTTGTCATGTGATCTCTGTCGGAGCTTTATCGGGAATACTCCCCTGGCTGTGGCGGACCCATTGACGGCCCGATCTCGTAACCAAGTTGGATGAAATTCATGATCCGCTGGATTGCCCATTCAAGCTTGTCTTGATTACATAGATACTCATCGATGATGCCATAACGGCTATATTGAGAGATGTTGAATCCACCCTCAATGTCATTGTACCAAATTGCTCTTCGTCCAATAATCCCGAGAACCCAGAATCCTCCGCTGCGATCGCCATAAGGATGCTGTTGCCACTTCACCGGAAGGATGCGGATTGCTTCCCACAGGCGTTCTTGTGCCGAAGTCATTTGGGATGAGGCCGTGTTGAGCATGTCCCAAATATCGACTTCGGTGATGGGCTTGCAGTTCATGACTCGGCGCCTGCGCGTTGTTATTCGATTGAATTATGAAGATGATCGCGTCATTGGTCGAGAGTAGGGTTGCATCCTCCACCCCCTCAACCCCGTTGACGAATTCACGCGGGAGTGCCGTACTAAGCCCAACCCTAAACGGAGGCTTCCATGACCGATCAATCCCCCGCGCCGCTGGTGGTGCGCAACGACCTTGCCGGCGTCGCCACGCTGACCATGAACCGTCCGCAGGCGCGCAATGCGTTGTCGATGGGGTTGATGACGGCGTTGATCGAGGCGTTGGCGCAGGTGGGCGCCGATCCGGCGGTCAAGGTGGTGGTGCTGGCGGCGGCGGGGCCGGCGTTTTGCGCTGGGCATGACTTGAAGGAAATGCGGGCCGATCCCCGGCGCGAGGCCTATGCGGCGGTGTTCCAGCGCTGCGGCCAGTTGATGACGGCGATTGTGCGGCTGCCCAAGCCGGTGATCGCCAAGGTGCATGCCATGGCGACGGCGGCGGGGTGCCAGTTGGTGGCGTCGTGCGATCTGGCGATCTCGGCCGATGGCGCCAAATTCGCCA
>DATGZW010000417.1:0-3180 GCA_035297005.1 Patescibacteria group bacterium | reverse complement strand
AAGGACACCCCCGCCGTGACGCCCCTGCAAGACGCCCTGACCGCCACCTCCAAAGCGGTCAATGACGAGTTGGACCAATTGCTGCCGCCGGTCGATGGCCCTGAAGGGCCGCTGCACGACGCCATGCGCTATGCCTCGCTGGATGGCGGCAAGCGGCTGCGGCCTTTTTTCGTGCTGCAAACCGCCGCTTTGTTCAACGTCGCCGAGCAAGCCGCCCTGCGCGTCGCCGCCGCCATCGAGATGCTGCACTGCTATTCGCTGGTGCATGACGATCTGCCGGCGATGGACGACGACGATTTACGGCGTGGCCGTCCCACCGTGCATCGCCAATTCGACGAGGCCACCGCCATCCTGGCCGGCGACGCCCTGTTGACCAAGGCGTTCGAAGTGCTGGCCGGTCCCGCCACCCATTCCGACCCGCAGGTGCGTTGCGAGCTGGTGTGGGAACTGGCCACGGCTGCCGGCGGGCACGGTATGGTCGGCGGCCAAATGGTCGATCTGCGCGCATCCTCGCTGGAAATGGACGTCCAAGCGGTGACCCGCCTGCAACAGATGAAGACCGGCCGCTTGATCGATTTCTCGTGCGAGGCCGGAGCCGTGCTGGGCAAAGCGCCGCATCAGCAGCGCATCGCCTTGAAGGCCTATGCCCATGATGTCGGCTTGGCCTTCCAGATTGCCGACGATCTGTTGGACGTCTTGGGTGACCCCAATCAGGTCGGCAAGGGTTTGCGTAAGGACGCCGAGGCCGGCAAGGCCACCTTTGTTTCTCTGCTGGGCGTCGAGCGCGCCCAGGACCAGGCCGCGATGCTGTCGCGTCAGGCCGCCGCCCATCTCGACTGTTTCGATGAAAAAGCCGATCTCTTGCGCGACGCCGCCCGTTTCGTCGTCGAACGCAGCCTCTGATTTCCTGGTGATTGCATGACCGAATTCCCCCTTCTGGACACCGTTCGGACCCCAGCCGACATTCGCGGCATGACCGTCGAGCAATTGCGGCAATTGGCCGACGAGGTGCGCCAGGAGATGATCGAAGTGGTGTCGCTGACCGGGGGCCATTTGGGCGCCGGTTTGGGCGTCGTCGAACTGACGGTCGCCCTGCACCATGTCTTCAACACCCCCGACGACCGCCTGATTTGGGATGTCGGCCACCAGACCTATCCACATAAGATCCTGACCGGCCGCCGCGCCCGCATGCGCACCCTGCGCCAGGGCAAGGGGCTGTCGGGCTTCACCAAGCGGTCGGAGAGCGCCTACGACCCGTTCGGCGCCGGGCATAGCTCCACCAGCATCTCCGCCGGTCTGGGCATGGCGGTCGGGCGCGACCTCAAGGGCGGCGACAACCATGTCGTGGCGGTGATCGGCGACGGCGCGATGAGCGCCGGCATGGCTTATGAGGCGCTGAACAACGCCGGCTCGATGAACTCGCGGCTGGTGGTGATTCTCAACGACAACGACATGTCGATCGCCCCGCCGGTCGGGGCCATGAGCGCCTATCTGTCGCGGCTGCTGTCGTCCAAATCCTATCGCTCGATCCGTCATGTGATGAAGGATCTGGCCTCGATGTTCCCCGGCCCGCTGGAGCGCGCCGCCAAGCGCGCCGAGGAATTCGCCCGCGGCATGGTCTCGGGCGGCGGCACCTTGTTCGAAGAGTTGGGCTTCTATTACGTCGGCCCGGTCGATGGCCATCGCCTCGACCACCTGTTGCCAGTGCTGAAGAACGTCCGCGACGCCGGCGACGCCGCCCCCATCCTGATCCATGTGGTGACCAAAAAAGGCCACGGCTACCCGCCCGCCGAAGCCGCCGCCGATAAGTATCACGGTGTCGGCAAGTTCGACGTGGTCACCGGCGCCCTGGCCAAGCCCAAGGCCAACGCCCCCAGCTATACCTCGGTGTTCTCACGCGCCTTGATCGCCGAAGCCAAGCACGACAGCCGCATCGTCGCCATCACGGCGGCCATGCCCGCCGGCACCGGCTTGGACAAATTCGCCGAAACCTACCCCGAGCGTTGCTTCGATGTCGGCATCGCCGAACAGCATGCGGTGACCTTCGCCGCCGGTCTGGCCTGCGAGGGCTTCAAGCCGTTCTGCGCGCTGTATTCCAGCTTCCTCCAGCGCGCCTATGACCAGTTGGTGCATGACGTCGCCCTGCAACACCTGCCGGTGCGCTTCGCCATCGACCGCGCCGGTCTGGTCGGAGCCGACGGCGCCACCCATGCCGGCACCTTCGACCTTGCTTTCCTCGGCTGCATTCCCGGCATCGTCCTGATGGCGCCGTCCGACGAGGCCGAGTTGATGCATGCCGTCGCTACCGCCGTCAGCATCGATAACGGCCCCTCGGCCTTCCGCTATCCGCGCGGCGAGGGTGTCGGCGTCGAACTGCCCGAGCGCGGCGAGGTCATGCCGATCGGCAAAGGCCGCATCCTGCGCGAAGGCACCACGGTTGCCTTGCTGTCGCTGGGCACCCGTTTGGGCGAATGTCTGAAGGCCGCCGACGAATTGGCGGCGCGCGGCCTATCGACCACCGTCGCCGACGCCCGCTTCGCCAAGCCCATCGACGAGGATCTGATCCGCCAATTAGCGCACAACCACGCGGTGCTGATCACCGTCGAGGACGGTTCGGTCGGCGGCTTCTCCAGCCAGGTTCTGCACTTCCTGGCGCATGCCGGATTGCTGGAAACCGGCCTGAAATTCCGCCCGATGACCCTGCCCGACCGCTTCATCGACCACGACACGCCGCAGGTGCAGTATGACGATGCCGGGTTGACCGCCCCGCATATTGTCGCCCAGGTTTTGTCGGCCATGGGCATCGTCGCCGCCCAGGCTCCCGCCCGCGCCTGAACCGGCGGACTGTGACATGGATTGAAACGTAGTCCAGTGCCGCATAGTATGCAGGAATTCATTCCAACGCGCCTGGACCACGACCGCATGACCGACCTTGACCAACTGAAAGCCAACGCTCTGCGGGCCAGCGGACTCCTCAAGGCGATGAGCAACGAGCATCGCCTGATGATCCTGTGCCAATTGCTGCACGGCGAGAAATCGGTGGGAGAGTTGGAAAAGATCATCGGGTTATCGCAGTCGGCGCTGTCGCAGCATCTGGCCCGCCTGCGCCGCGACTCGCTGGTCAGCACACGGCGCTCGGCGCAGACGATCTTTTATTCGCTGCAAGGCCGCGAAGCGCCG
>DATGZW010000416.1:0-3700 GCA_035297005.1 Patescibacteria group bacterium | reverse complement strand
TGGCGGATGGTCTCGATGTCGGCGGCGGATAGCCGGGGGGCGGTCAGCATTGCGTCCAGCCGTGCCGCCCATTCGCTGGAATCGCGGGGGTCATCGGCCAGCGTCGCCAGGCCGAGTGTGGTCTCGGGCAGGGCGGTGCACCGCGTTGTCAGGGTCGGCACGCCAAAGCCCAAAGCTTCGATCGGCGGCATGCCGAAGCCTTCGAAGATCGACGGGAAGGCGAAGACGCTGGCATGGTGGTACAGATCGCCCAGCAGGCGATCGCCGATATAACCGGTCACTCGCACCCGGTCGCTCAGCCCCAGGCGGGCAATCTGCTGGCGCAGGCCACCGCTCTCCTTGCCGACGGACACCAACTGTTCGGGCAATTGACCGGCCAGCACCAGCATCGGCTCGGTGCGCTTGGCAGCCAGTTCGGCAAAGGCGCGGATCAACAGATCAAGCCCCTTATGCGGATATTGCGCAGCCACCGCCAGCACATAGGGGCGATTGTCGAACGGATGCGGTCCGCGCTCGGCGCCGAAGCGCGCCCACGAAATGGGGTTGGGAATGACGATGGCGCGCTCGGCGGCGGAGCCGTACAGGCGAATGGCATCTTGGCGGACGAATTGCGAAATCATGATGACGGTGTCGGCTTGGGCCAATGCGCGGCCATGCGACAGGCGCAGCCAAGCCCGCTTTCTGGCGGAGAAATGCTCGGGGAAATGACGATACTGGAAATCGTGAATGACCACGGCGGCGGCTCCCAGGCGGGATGGGCGCAGCGGCGGCAGGAAGTAGTTGGGGAATAGAATGGCATCGCCGTTCAAGCGCTTGTCCCAGCAGGCCCGCTGTTCGCTGACAAAACGCGGGCCGCCGCCGCCGCATTCCTGGATGACTCGGCCGGCGGCGGTGCTTTCGGCCAGGAAGTCGGCGGACAGATTGTCTTTGTTGGCGCACAGGAAGCTCACCTCGGCACCGGCTTCACCCAGGCCGCGCGCCAGATTGTAGGCCATATGCTCGGCCCCGCCGACTCGGCCGGCATAGACGAAATGACCCGACATCAACAGCCTTGGCGGCGTTGTATGCGCGATGCGACGTTGTTCCATGACCGTCATTCCCGTGTTGGTGGTCGGATCTTAGCCATCATGCAGATCGCCCTCGGCAACCCTGGGGACACTGCTGCGTCCCAGCCCGACGACGACGGCTTGCGCCAGCGCTCGAAGGACGCGGGCGGCGATGTCCTTGCGGGTTTCGGTGACGCGCGACAGCAGGAAGCAACTCGTCAAGGTCAGCGCCAGCACGGTCAGCTTGGCGAGCGAGCTTTGCTTGTCGTAAGGCCAGACCGAGGCGAAAAACACCAGCAGTGGGAAATGATAAAGATAGGTCGAGAACGTTGCCGAGGCGGCGAGGCGGATGGGGCGGGCGAACCGGACCAGCACCCGTTCCAAGCGGCTCATCAGCCCGTTGGCGCCGACCAGGGCCAGCGCGCCGGCCAGTGCGACCACATAGAAATCGGCAATATGCCGCGACGGGCCAAGCCATTCATCAGCCTGCGGGCCGATGGCTGCCAGCAAGGCGATTTCCGCCCGTTCGGGCAAACGCAAGGCGAGCCACAAGCCATACAGCGTCCCGCCCAGCAGCAGCAGGGCGAGCGAACCACGCGGTTTACGGGTGAGCCGGGGCAGGGCGTCATAGAGCCACACCCCCAGCAACCAGATGGGGAACAGCAGGAAGACCTTGGGGCCAATCAACAGGCCGATGGCGGTCAGCGCCACCACCCGCCTAGGGCCGCGCAGATAGAACCAGCATCCAAAGGCGGCGTAATACACGCATTCATAATTAAGCGACCAGAACGGACTGTTGGACAACAGTGACACGTCGAGATGCCAAGCCTCGCCAAGGAACAAGGCGCTGAGGGCAAGGCGTTGCAGCGGGTCGGACGCCTGAGCGGCCCAATTGGCGTAGAAGTCGGGATTGACGTTGGCGCTGATATTGTCCAGCAGTACGGTCAGCACCAAAGCTGGGACAACCACTGAATAGATGCGGGCGGCGCGGCCCAAGGCGTATTGCGGCAAAGACTTGTCTTTGTGCAGCACTGTGTGGCGGATGACGAAGCCCGACAGCAGAAAGAACACCGCGACCGATTCGATGGCGAGCCGTGTCGCTCCCGGCCAGCCGATATTAAAGTAATGCTGAGACAAATGGCCGATGGCGACGGTCGATGCGGCGAGGAAGCGGAGGGCATCCAGAAGTAAAGAGAGCCCGAGTCCCATAGTCATCCCCTTCCTTTACGGTATATGCAGGACGGCAAGACGGTCGATGATGCTGTAAATTATTCGAATAATAGCCTTTCGCCGCAAAGGAAATCATCGGGACAGGCGGCGTATATCGTCTCTCTCCGGGGGCTCCATGGCGGTGGGTTTTCGGGCGGCGCATAAAGCGATCTCGGCGGCGAAGCGCGAGCGGATGAACGGCGCGGTCGTCGCCATGCCGCGTTCCAGATCGAATCCGGGGACATAACCGAGCAGTCGCCGGGCCTTGTCAGTGCGCACCGTGCAGTGCGCCGCATAGAGGGCGAGTTGCGGAGCCGAGGGAAGGTGGACCACCTCGCCTCGTCCGGCTTTGGCGCGGTACAGCCAGCTTTTCAGTTTGGCCCGTGCATCATGGTCGAGCAGCCCGGCGGCACCGCGCCGCAGCGCTCGCGCCACGCGACCGCCGCCGGGCGGGCCGGCATCGCCGACAAGATCCTGATAGGGGCGATAGCGCAGGGCGTCGATCCCCAGGATCGTCTGATATGCCCCCAGGAAATCCCGCCAGAACACCGCATTGGGGCCGCTTACCAGGATGGCTTCGCCGGAGGGAATGTCGGCGTCCAGCGCGGCGATGGCGGCTTGGCAAGGTCGTCGATGTAAAGCGGGTTGCACAAGCCCAGGCCAAAATCGGGCAGCACCACCTTGCCGCTCAGCAGATCGCGGATCGGCGCTTCGGTCCAGGCGCGGCCAAAGGGGCCGTAGACGGCGGTCGGTTGCAGGATCACCGCCTTCAGGGCGTGGCGGCGGACATGGGCGCGGATCTCCGCTTCCAAGGCGATCTTGGTGTCGCGATAGGGCACTCCGGACGGTGTGGTCTCTGCCGTTTCATCCAATTCGCCATCGGGAAACGGCTCATAGACGGCGGCGCTGCTGATATGCACCAGTCGCGTCCCGCTCGCCGCGCAAGCCGTCGCCAATGCGCGCATGATTGGCAGATTGGCGGCCATGTCGTCGAAATCGAAGGCGCAGTGGACGACCGTGTCGCATCCCTCCAGCGCCTCGCGCAGCGCTCCGCTGTCGTCCAGGCGCAGGGCGATGGCCTTGGCCGCCATGCCCTTCAGGCGGTCGGGCGAGGTTCGTCTGCGTTGCCGCACCAGGGCGCGCAGTTCGCCGATGGCGCCGTCCTGCCGGGCGTTCAGCATCTCGATGAGGCGATGGCCGATGAAGCCGCTGGCTCCGGTGACGGCCACGGTGAGAGCGCTGCCGTGAGGGGGGGTGACCATGGTTTTCTCCATCACGCCAGAGGGGGAGGGGGGCGAACTTCTTCGGCGGGCGGGCGGGCGGGGTGGTCCGGCCAGACCGCCACTGTGAAAAATATCACCATCAAGAGCGTGGGAGTGGTGCCGAAGGCTTGGTTGTCGGCCAGCCCGCCGACCAGCGCCACCACCACGTAGAGATCGCGGAAC
>DATGZW010000415.1:0-2537 GCA_035297005.1 Patescibacteria group bacterium | reverse complement strand
GTGATCGGCGAGGCTGTGGTGTTGCGCGAAGGCACCATCCGTCTGGTCTTCCGCGACATCACCGAGACCTCGGCCAAGGTCGAGTTGCTGCCGCCGGCGCATGTGGCGGTGGAAAGCGACGGAGTGCCGATGACCACCATCAGCCTGTCGGGGGCGCGGCTGTCGGGGCTGTGGGACTTCAATTTGCACGCGCTGACCGATGCTCAGGGCGAGGCCTCGGCGGTGGCGCTGCAACTGCGCGACCGCATCGGCCTGAGCCTGCAAGGGCTGACCGTCGCGCGCCATATGGGCGAGGCGGCAGGCGGTCGGATCAGCGTCGCCGAGTCGCTTGGCGTCGACAATTTGAGTTTGAAGCTCAGCCTGGGGCCGCAGTCGCTGACCTTGGCGGCGGCGGGGCTGGCGCTGCGCAGCACCGCGCACGATCTGGACATGGCGGCGTTCCGCCATTGGGCCGAGCAAGCCGGCTTCGACTGGCGCGGTGGCAGCGTGCAGGCGCAATTGCTCAGCTATGGCGGTATCGGGCGTCCGGCGGGGGCGCCGCTGCTGGCGCAAGCCGATGCGGCGCTGACCATCGACGGTCTGTCGCTTTCGGTCGGGAACCTGTCCGGTCTGGCTCTGCGCCGTCTTGATATCGGCCTGGGGCTGAGCGATTTGGACCAGACCCTGGCGCGCGCCCATCTGTCCTATGCGCATGACGGCTTGGGCGGCGAGTGGTTCAAGGGCTCGCTGCCTCGGGCGCAGGCTATCTTGAGCATCGATAACCTGCCGCTGGCCGAGCTGCTGCGCGCCGCCTCGACAACGGCGGAGGGCGAGGTCGAGGCGGTGTCGTTGGGCCATGGCGGCGATATGCCGGCGGCTGCGCCTCAGGCTCCGGTCGGGCTTTTGGAGGCGTTGGACGGCGCCGGCACCCGTATCGGGATCGACGACCTGACTGTCGGCGGCGAAGGCTGGGATGCACGGGCCAGCGGGCGGGCGACGCCGGCGGCGGCGGGCATGACGCTGGGGCTGGATGCGGCGGTGCATGGGCTGGATGCGTTTCTGGCGACGCTCAGCCCGGCGACGGGCGAGGTGTTGCGCGGCGCGGCGCGATCAGGCAGCGATGACAAGGGCAACCCGGTCAGCCTGTTCCAACTGGCGCTGCCACCGGGCGGCGGCGCGCTGGTCAACGGCAAGCCGTTGGATGTGGGCCGGTGAGGATATGAAGTGGCGGGCGCCGGCCGGTGGTCGGCGCCGCAGGTTATTAGTCGCGGCCGTAGCGGACGAAGTCGGTCCAGGTGCGTTCGACCTGCAACATGGTCTGGCCGGCGGTTTCCAGCGACTTCAGCGTTTCCGCCGACAATCCGACCTTTTCGGCCAGATGGTTCTGCAAGTCACGGATGCCGTTGCACAGCCGCATGCCCTTTTCGGTCAGCTTGAGGCGGATCGAGCGGCGGTCATGCGCGCAGCGTTCCTGCATCAGGTAGTCGAATTCGGTCAGCTTCTTGATGTTATAGGAGACGTTGGAGCCGTGGTAATAGCCGCGATCCTTAAGGTCGCGGATGACCACTTCGGCCTCGCCAATATTATAGAGCAACAGCGCCTGAACGGCGTTGATGTCTTCGACGTCCATGCGGCGTAATTCGGTGCGCAGCACGTCAAGGAAATGACGGTGCAGGCGTTCGATTAACCGGACGATATTGAAATAAGGTTCGCTCACGCCGCGGATGATATGGTTATTGGGGATGTGGCGCAATGCCCAATCATCGATGGCGCTGTCAAAATGTCAGTGATTGAGGCCGGAAACCACGCCGTTAAACATATTGGTCAATGATGCGGCGATGTCGCCAAAGATCACCAGCAAGACTGCAACAGAAATCAATGCGGCGATGAGAGCGTATTCCATCGTTGTCGAACCCGCGCGGTCACGCAGAAAAGCGCCGCTCCAACGGGTGGGGATGCAGAGGATGCGCATCATCGTTCCTTGCCCCTTGCTCCAATCGATGTGGCATCCTACCTCGGAAGCGTATACTGCGCCAATCTTCGTGACGAAGCGGAGCAAAACCGTTATCGGCTGTGCTCGGGCCAGCCGCCGGTCGCCGAAACTCAAAGGATCATGACGCCGTGCTGGGCTTTCTGCCTGATTTACCGATCGAGCAATTCGTCACCCAATATGGGTATTGGGCGGTCTTCCTCATCATCGGGCTGGAAAGCGCCGGCCTGCCGCTGCCGGGCGAAATCACCCTGGTGACGGCGGCGGTGATTGCCGGAACCAGCGATTCCCTGAACATCTCGCTGGTGCTGGCGGCTGCCGTGGCGGGCGCTGTGCTGGGCGACAACGCCGGCTATTGGATCGGCCGCGAATTCGGCTTCCATCTGTTGATGCGCCACGGCGCCAAGGTCGGCATCCGCGAGCGTCAGTTGAAGCTGGGCCAGTTCCTGTTCCTGCGCCATGGCGGCAAGGTGGTGTTTTTCGGCCGCATGGTGGCGGTGCTGCGGGTGCTGGCGGCATTGCTGGCGGGCATCAACCGTATGCCGTGGCCGCATTTCCTCGCCTGCAA
>DATGZW010000414.1:0-8031 GCA_035297005.1 Patescibacteria group bacterium | reverse complement strand
GACCGGATTTGAGGGCGCGCAGGGTCAGGCCATGGGCGCATTCAGCGTCGAACAGCCGGATCAACGGCCCGGCAAGGCGGTAGTAATCGAACACAGGGGTCAGTCTTCGAGCTGGGGGAAACGATGATAGCCGTCGGGATGCAACGGCAGGTCATCCACCGAGACCACCGCCGTAATCGGCAGGGAGCCATAGAGATGGGGGAACACCTCGCCGCTTTTGGCCGGCTCCCAGCGCAGGGAGTCGCCCAGAAAGGCCACGGCGACTCCCAGCAACACCAATCCCTCTTGCCCGGCACGATGGCGGGCGGCGGAGTCGCGCACCTGATCGGCGGTGGAGAAATGGATGAAGCCGTCGGCCAAATCCTGCGACGAGCCGCCATAGGTGCCGGTAACGACAGCGGACTGCCATTCGTCGGCGCGGCAGAGGTGATAAATGGTCTTAGTCATGCTTGCGACCCTACCGCAAAGCGGCCCGAAAGGACAGCGTCAGTCACGCAGCACGGCGTTTCAACGCGCTTAGCAATTAAGCAATTTCGAATTAGCGAATCTTTGCATATTGCGACAGCGCCCTCTCCATTCGCATCGATTTAGCGAAAGAAAGGGGAACAGACCCCATTTAAAATGCGGCACGCGGCTTGCGTTAAGGTTCATCACCCACGACTTTCACCCGTGCCGAGGACCAACGCCATGAACAAGAGCAACGCCCCCCGCCGCCGCCCCAGTGCCGCTTTCCTGTATGCCCTGCGCATGGTCGAAAGAATGGGAGGCAACGATTTCGTGCTGGTTCCAGTCATCCCCACCGATGCCATGACCCAAGCCGGCGCCCGCGCCGGACATGTGCCGGCGCGGGCGGTCAAGCTGGTCTATCAGGCGATGGTCAGCACCGCCCAACATTGACTATTGGGCGGCAGCGCTTTCAGACGGCGGCGGCGCAGCCCCGTCCGTCTCCTCGTCCGCTTCGGGCAGGGACAGGACGCCCGAATTATAGTCGTATTCGAAGATCTCGGCGTAACGGCCCCAGTTGATGACCTGATCGAGCACCCGCTCGGCCTCGTCATCGGTAAGGTAGTCCTCAAGCTCCTGCAGGAAGCGGTTCTCCGGCGCGCGGTGATCGCGCCGCTCGTCAAGGATGCGGCGGATATGGCTGGCCAGCGAGATATGGTGCAGCAGATGTTCGGCGAAGATCTTCTTCCGCTCGGCGGTTTCGGCTTCGGCGAAGGCACGGCCAGCCGGCAGCAGATGCACATCGCCCTGCTCGACGTGGATGAAGCCCAGCAGGCGGCTCGCTTCCAGCAACTGGAACAAGGTGTCGTCGGGCAATTCCAATTGCTCGGCCAGTTGCGGCAGGTCGGCCTTACCGTCGAACTGCGGATCCAACAGGTTTTCCAGCATGCCGGTGATCTTGTGCGGCGCGGCTTCCGGCAGACGATAGCCCAGGGACAGCGGCTCGGCGGCGGTGCCGGCGGCACGCTGCGGCTGCTGGGTCATGATCGCATAAACCTCATCGACGATGGCCTTGAAGGCCGGCGATTCGGTGTCGCGCGGATGCGGCAGGTTGACCGGGATCTCCGCCTTCACCCGACCGGGATCCGACGAGAAGATCAAGACGCGGTCGGCCATGGTCACCGCTTCCTCGATATTGTGCGACACGAACAGGATGCCCTTGGTGGGAATCTGCCGCTCCAGCCACAACTCCAGCAGGTCACCACGCAAGGTCTCCGCCGTCAGCACGTCGAGCGCCGAGAACGGCTCGTCCATCAGCAGCACGTCGGGGCTCATGACCAGGGCGCGGGCAAAGCCGACGCGCTGACGCATGCCGCCCGACAACTCGCGCGGATAGGCCGATTCGAAGCCGCCCAGACCAATCAGGTCGATGACCTTGGTCGAACGCTCGTCGCGTTCCTTGGCCGGAACCGCCAAAGCTTCCAGGCCCAGCTCGACGTTCTGCTTGACCGTCAGCCAAGGGAACAAGGCGAAGGACTGGAACACCATCGAAATGCCGTTGACCGGCCCGCTGATGGTCTTGTCGCGGTACAGCACGCTGCCGCCATTGGGCTTGATCAGCCCGGCGATGATGCGCAGCAGCGTCGACTTGCCCGACCCCGACTTGCCCAGCAGGGCGACAATCTCGCCCTCGGCCAGTTGGAAGTTGACGCCTTCAAGCACCAGGCGCTCGGACCGGTCCGGCGTGCGGAAGGCTTTGCGGACGCCGGTGAGGTTGATCAGAAGATCGGCCGTATTGGTCATTCTCAAGGCCCTCAATCAATGCGCCAACGCTCTTCGGCGAGGCGATAGAGCCGGCGCCAGAGCTGACGGTTGAACAACATAACGAAGATGCACATCATGCAGATGCCCAGCGCGATGCGCGGGAAATCACCGGCAGCGGTGGCTTGGGCGATATAGGCGCCGACACCGGTGGCGACCAGGGTGGTATCGCCCCAGCTCACCAGTTCCGACACGATGCTGGCGTTCCACGATCCGCCCGAAGCGGTGATCGCTCCGGTCACATAGGACGGGAAAATGGCCGGCAAAATCAGCCGTTTCCACTTCAACCAGCCCTTGAGGCCAAAGTTCCCCGCCGCATCCTTAAGATCGGTGGGGATCGCCGAGGCTCCGGCGATGACGTTGAACAGGATGTACCACTGGGTGCCCAGGATCATCAGCGGGCTGGTCCAGATTTCGACCGACGCGTTGAAATGCAGGATCAGAAGCACCGCCACCGGGAACATCAGATTGGCCGGGAACGCCGCCAGGAACTGGGCGATCGGCTGCACCGTCTGCGCCACACGCGGGCGCAGGCCGATCCACACGCCGATCGGCACCCAAATAACCGACGCGATGGCGATCAGCACGATGACTCGCGTCGCCGTCGCCAGCGACAACAGGAAGACGTGGATCACCTCGTCCATACCGACCTCGGTCTTGACGAACTCGCCGACCTTAATCAGCGCATAGGCGGCGACCAGCGCGAGAAAGATGTTCCACACTTTGTCGAACCACGGAATGTTGACCCGCCTCATCGCTGGGCGGCCCAGGCCGTCATGGCGGCGGCGGAACAGCGGCAGCGACACTTCCCACAAGAACGCAGGCGCCGAGGCCAGGAAACGCAACAAGCGGGTGCGCTGCATCACGTCGAGCAAGAAGGAAGTGGGGATTTCCTCGCCCGGCGTGGTCTCGAACTTGAACTTGTCGGCCCAGGCGATCAGCGGGCGGAAGAACAACTGGTCATAGGCCAGGATACCGCCCAACATCGCCAGGATCGCCCAGCCGATGGCATAGATGTCCTTGTCGTTGATCGCCAGCGCAATATAGGAGCCGATGCCCGGCAGCATGATCGACTGGCCCGACACCGTGATCGCCTCGGAGGCCACCACGAAGAACCAGCCGCCCGATACCGACATCATCATGTTCCAGATCAGCGGCGGCGAGGCGAAGGGAAGCTCGAGCCGCCAGAAGCGCTGCCACGGCGACAGATGGAACATCTCGGCCGCTTCCTCCAGATCATGCGGAATGGTGCGCAGGCTCTGGTACAGGCTGAACGTCATGTTCCACGCCTGTGAGGTGAAGATGGCGAAGATGGCAGCACATTCCACACCCAGCAAATTGCCGGGGAACAGCGCGATGAAGCCGGTCACCGTGATCGACAGGAAGCCCAGAATGGGGATCGACTGCAAGACGTCGAGGATCGGGATAAGGATCTTCTCGGCGTATTTGTTCTTTGCCGCCAAGGTCGCGTAGACCAGCGTGAACAGCAGCGAACACACCAACCCCACCGCCATGCGCAGGAACGAGCGCAGCAGGTAATAGGGCAGATGGCTGGGATCGAGCGACATCGGCAGCGCGTCGCCCAGGTTATAGGGTGTGCTCATCTGACCGCCGCCAAACGACAGCAGCCACACCACCGCCAAGACCAGCGGCAAGGCCACCAAATCCCACGCATTGGGACGGATGTCTGGCCCGAAACTGATGGTGGCTGGAATTATTGTCCGCCGCACTGAACCTCTCCCCACCGAAATGCTTCCGCCCCCACGGAAGTCAGGGCTGCAAGCGGCACCTCAATACCCTGTTGCCGCGTTCCAGGCAATTGAGCTAGCCGTGGAGTTTTTGTGACACATCTTTTCGGCATCCACGAGGTGCCAGACCTAACCATTGGTCAACAATCCTATCCAAGCTTCCGGGGGTGGGACAAACTCTTACACAGTCATCATTAGACGGTGATAATGACTATCACCTCCAGGGTGTTTGCATCCCCCCATCCCACCCGTGGAAATCCGTCATATTTTGTCAGACCTACACCCTATCACTCTGAATTTTGGCATTTTTTGCCAATAGTGTGGCATCAACCCAGGCGCGATTCGCATAGCTCTATCGACAGATTTTCCTATCGCCGAAGAGAGCCTGGATGTGAGATATTGTTCCCATGTTGAAACATGCAGACATTTGGGCGGCGATCGACCGCCTTGCGCAGGAAAGCGGCCTCACGGCTTCCGGACTGGCGCGCCGTTCAGGACTGGATCCCACCACGTTCAACCGCAGCAAGCGGATGACCCGAGAGGGCAAACCGCGCTGGCCGAGCACTGAAAGTATTTCCAAGATTCTCGACGCCACCGGTGTCAGCCTGCCGCATTTCGTCAGCTTGGTGCGTCCCGACCAGACCTGCACGAATCTACGCACGGTTCCGTTATCTAGCTTGGCCGATGTCCGTGATGGCGCGCATTTCGATGTTGGAGGCATCCCTTGCGGGCAAGAATGGGATGAAATACCCCTTCCAGACGTCGCCGACCCGCATGCCTTCGCCCTGGAAATCAGCGGCGACGAATTAGAGCCGGTCTATCGCGACGGCGATCTTGTCATCGTCTCGCCTTCGGCCGCGCCGCGCCGGGGCGACCGCGTGCTGGTCCGCACCATCTCGGGCGAGGTCTTCTTGCGCCGTTTGCAGCGCCAGACGGCCAAGCGCATCGACCTGCAACCGCTGGCCGATGGCGTCGATAGCAGTCTGGCGGTCGATGAACTCGCCTCGCTGGCCCGCATCGTCTGGGCCAGCCAATAAGCGCGCCCGCCCCGCCGCTCAGACCGACGGCGGGGGATGGGCCAGGAACTCGCGGATTTCCCGCACCGCCTCGGCCAATCCGACACGACGCGGCACCACGCCCGGAGGAAATGCCCCGCCAAGCCGTGACGGCATCAACGGATCCAGCAGCACGAACACTCCATGATCGCCGCCGCGCCGCACCAAGCGGCCAAAGGCCTGCTTCAGCCGCAGACGGGTAATCATGTCGTCATAAGCCTTGCCGCCGAACAGCGCGCGGCGGGCTTTGTGCAAAAGATCGGGGCGCGGCCACGGCACGCGGTCGAAGACGATCAGCCGCAGCGACCGCCCCGGCACATCGACGCCGTCGCGCACGGCGTCGGTGCCGAGCAGGCAGGCGTCTTCCTCGGCGCGGAAGATATCGACGATGGTGCTGGTGTCCATCCCATCGACATGCTGGGCCAACAGGTCGATCCCGGCGTCGTCGAGCGGGCCAGAAATCCGATTCCACACCGCCTTCAACCGGCTGACCGCCGTGAACAACCCCAACGCCCCGCCGCCCGCCGCCTTGAACAATTCGCGATACGCCGCGCCGACTTGATCCATGTCGTCCTTGCGCACGTCGGTGATGACCAGTACCCGCGTGCAGGCCGGATAGTCGAAGGGCGATGGCACGGCGGCGCGCACCGGCGGCAATTGCAGATGCACCGCCCCGGTGCGGCGTTCGGCGGCCACCCAATCGGCTTCGACATTGCCCGAGCCGTCGCGCAGCGTCGCCGAGGTGATGACCAGCCCATGCGCCGGCTCGGCGACGAATTTGGCAAAGGGCACCGAGGGATCGACCCAATGGCGATGGAAGCCGATGTCGAAATCACGCCCGTCGATACGCTCCACCGCGAACCAATCGACGAATTCCACGCGCGGATCCGAAGCCAAGCCGCGCAGCATGTCGCGCCAGGCGGAGAGCGGAGAAATGGCGCGGCGTTCGATGCTGCGGACGATGGCCTCGATGCGCTGGCGGGTCGCCGTTTCCAATTCCGCCGCCTCGTCGTCGAGCATCGCCGAGAACAGCTTGGCCAGGGTTTGCAGCGGTCGGGCCAGCCGCTCCAACGCACCATCGAGCGAGGCCGCCGTCTCGATCACCCCATCCGCGACCGGGCGCGGATCGCATTCCAGGCTATAGGGGCCATCCTGCCCAGAGGCGCGGGCATAGACCTGCTGGCGCAGCAAGGCGAGGAAGGTCTCGCAGGGGCCTTGCGTCGAGCGTTCGGCCAGACGCTGGTGCCAGCCGGGACCGGGCAGCACGCGGGCGGCGCGCAAGGCCTCGTCCAGCGCCTCAATGGCCTGGGCGCTGTCGCCGACCAAATCCTCGCAGCGCCGCTTCAGTCCACGGGCACGGCTGCGCGCGCCGTCCGACTCGGCGCCGAGCAGCCAGCGGCGCAGTTCCGCCGCCTCCATCCCCGACAGCGTCGCCGAGAAGGCGGAGTCCGCCGCCTCGAACACATGATGGCCTTCGTCGAACACATAGCGCGTCGGCAGCACTGCATCGTCGAGGCCGCCGAACGCCGCCTGCATCATCACCAACGCATGGTTGGCGACGACGATGTCGGCCCGCCGCGCCCGGCGCACCGCCCGCTCGATGAAGCATTTGCGGAAATGCGGGCAGGCCGAATAAATGCACTCACCGCGCCGGTCGGCTAAGCCAAGGGTGCGGGCACGGCCCAGCAGATCGGACAGCCAGCCGGGCAGATCGCCGCCCATCATGTCGCCGTCGCGGCTGGCCAGCGCCCAGCGCGCCATCAAACCCAAGGCCACCGCCTCGCCGCCCCGCCCGCCCTCGCCGCCGCGCGGAAGCAGGCGCATGACTGCTTCTTCCAGGTTCAGCAGGCACAGATAGTTCTCGCGGCCCTTGCGGATCACCACCTTGCGCGCCTTGACCGCCGGATCGGGGTGCAGACGATCCAACTCGCCGTCAAGCTGGCGTTGCAGGTTGCGGGTATAGGTGCTGATCCACACCGGCCCTTCGTTCTTTTCGGCCCACAGGCTGGCCGGAGCGATGTAGCCCAGCGTCTTGCCGGTGCCGGTGCCAGCCTCGGCCAACACAACATTGGGGGCGTTGGGCATGGTGCGAGGGGCAAAGGCCAGGGCCGCAGCCGAGGCGTAATCCGCCTGACTTGGCCGCTGTTCGGCCCCCGCCCCCAGCATCTGCGCCAGCCGGGCGCGCGCCTCGGCGGGATCGACGGGAATGTTGCCGGGCGAGGGCTCTGGCGCGTGGTCCGACCATTCGGGCAGACGTTCCCACATCTTCAACGCCGCAGCGCCACGCCCCTGGTCATGCGCGGCCCCCAGCGCCGCCACCACCGACGGCCCCCAGGACCAGCCGCCGCGCGACATGGTCCAGGCCAGTCCACGCGCGTCGGCCCGCTTCGACGGATGCTCCAACGGTGATTTGCGCACCAACTCGTCCAACAGATGATGGGCGATTCGGGCCAGACTCTCCGCCTCATCCTCGTGATTGCGCGGCTGCGGCAGATCCAGCGCCTCGCATAGGCCGCGAACTGTCGGCACGCAGAAGCAGGCCGGACGAACGAAGGCGAACAGTTCCAGCACGTCGAAACTGGCGAAAGGATCGCCCTTGATGCGCGCCGCCACCGCCTCGCGGTGACAGATCATCGGAGCATGGCTGCGGGCGCGGGCTCCCGCCTGCGCCAAGGTCAGGGTTTCCACTTCGCCATCGGGGCTGAGCCACACCGCGCCACGCGGGTGAACGACCAGGGCGGGAGCAGGCGGCAGTTGCACGCGGGGCAAGTCGGTGACGGTCATGGCTTTAGTATAGGGGCGCCCCCGATGCGACACCAGCGGCGGCATTCGCCATCGCAGCGGGTAAGCCCGCGCGCAAGAGCGGAAAGGGCGAACGCCGCTGCCCCAGAGGTGTTGTCCGAGAGTAAGCCGAAAGGAGTCTTGCCATGCCAGCCCACCTCGCATTCGCCTTGGCCGTCCTG
>DATGZW010000413.1:0-6683 GCA_035297005.1 Patescibacteria group bacterium | reverse complement strand
AGGGTATTCTGTGGCAACCTACGCTGTTTGCAAATACTAAGCGAAAATCCACAGCTTTACGACTGTGACAATTTTCTCGGAACCGTCATATGGTTCATTGGCACCCTTGTCGGGGGACGCAAAGGTGCTACCATGCTGCCTGTTGATCGGCGGTATTCGAAGTGCAAGCCATCGATAGCGCCTTCGTTTAAGGCGGATCGGTCGGTCTGGTCCGATGCCTGGGACCGGTGTCTCTCGGGCATTGACGTCAAGTATTCCTGGTCCCCGCAGACCGAGTCTGCATGGGGCGAGGCAATCTCTACAAGGCTCTGAAGAAACAGGAGCCGGTAAGATCAAACACCGGGGGAAACTCCGGAAGGGAGTGTGAAATGTCCAATGCTGTAAAGGCTGAATGGCTTTGGGAAGCGGGACTGAAAACGTTAATTCCCGATGGCCATACTAAAAACCACTCACAGGTCGTGTTCTGGAAATTTAGACCGATGGTGGCTCATACGGTGCGGGGCCGGCAGGCAACGCTTATGCCGATGTATTCCATCACCATTGTTGCAATTGATACTCCGGAGCACTGATCATGCCAAATATTATCTCACGCATATTCCTGAATGATGCTTCCTCGCAGCAGAGTGCCGATGCCGAACTGCTGAGCTTGCTGAACCGCCATGCTGGCGTGGGCCTGTGGGACGCGGTGTTGCATGACGGCGACCCCATGCATGCAAAGAGCGCTTGGCGCTGGTCCGGTGAATTCCGCCGCCTGCTCGGCTTCGATAGTGTCGCGGAGTTTCCCGATGTCGTCGGCTCCTGGGCCGACCGGCTTCATGCCGATGATGCGGCGGCGACCTTTGCGGCCTTCGGGGGCTGTCTGTCCGACACGTCTGGACGAACCGGCTACGATGTCACCTATCGGCTGAAGATGCGGGATGGTTCGTATCGCTGGTTCCGGGCGGTGGGCGGCGTTGCCCGAGACCGTTTCGGCAAGGCCACGCGGGCCTGTGGATCGCTCATCGACATCAACGCGGAAAAGTCCGCCGAGGTGGAGCGCCGTCAAGCGATGCGGCGCCTCGCCGACGCGTTCGAGGCCCGCGTCATGGATGTGGTAAAGGCGGTGTCGTCCTCATCCACCGAGTTGCAGACCACCGCGGAGTCCATGTCCTCGGCGGCGGCGCAGGCGACCAGCCAAGCGACGACGGTGGCGGCGGCGGCCGAACAGGCGACCGCGAATGTGCAGACGGTGGCTTCGGCGGCCGAGCAGTTATCGTCCTCGATCCGGGAGATATCGCATCAGGTGGCGGAGTCTGCCCGCATCTCAACGGCGGCATCGGACGATGCGGTGCGTGCCAACACCATGGTTCAGGGGTTGGCCGCTGCCGCCGATCGCATCGGTGCGGTGGTCAAACTGATCAATGATATTGCCGCGCAGACCAATCTGTTGGCGCTGAACGCCACTATCGAAGCGGCTCGTGCGGGGGATGCGGGCAAGGGGTTCGCCGTGGTGGCGGGCGAGGTCAAGAATCTGGCCAACCAGACTGGCCGCGCCACCGAGGAAATTGGACAGCAAATTGCGTCGGTCCAGGAAGAGACACGACGGACGGTGGAAGCGATCAAGGGGATCACCTCGGTCATCGACAAGGTACGCCAGATTTCTTCGGGGATTGCGTCCGCTGTCGAGGAGCAAGGAGCCGCCACTCAGGAAATTGCCCGCAACGTGCAACAAGCGGCGCAAGGCACCCAGGATGTGTCTCATAACATCGGCGGCGTGACCCAAAGCGCAACCACCACCGGAGCCGCCGCCAAGCAGGTGCAGGTATCCGCCAAAGACCTTGGTGCCAACTCAGAAAAGCTGCAAAGCCAAATGATGCATTTTCTGTCTGAAGTCCGCTCTGTCTAGCTCACTGAGGCTGGCCTCGCCAATCTGGTGATGGCCAAGCGCGGCTCTCAAGAAAATACCACCGTCGTCTCACAGCGAGGCGGCGGTGGTATCGATGTCGATTCTGGACATCGCCGGAAAGTCGGGGATGCCTGCCTACCGTTGGGCAGGGCAGGATAGCCACGACGCCGTAATATTGGGAATTGGCACATTTTCAAGAGCATGGCTTGAAAATGGCGGAGGGGGTGGGATTCGAACCCACGGTTCCCTTGCGAGAACAACAGTTTTCGAGACTGCCCCGATCGGCCGCTCCGGCACCCCTCCGCGGGGAAGCCGGAAGTTAATACAAGCCGGTCGGTCGCGCAACAGGTTTGAGTGGGGGGCTGCCAACAGAATCTTTGTTGACAGAAAGTTCGTGGTCGGTATATTTCCCGCCTCTCGCCGCGAGGCTATTGCCCCGCTGGGTTCCGTTTGTGTGAAGTGGTAGAAGTGATGTTCGCAGTCATCAAGACCGGCGGCAAGCAGTATAAGGTTGCCCCCAACGACGTTATCCTCGTCGAAAAGCTGCCGGGGCAGGCCGGCGACACCGTCATTCTCGACCAGGTTCTGATGGTCGGCGACAAAGTTGGCGCGCCCATCGTGGCCGGTGCCAGCGTGACCGCCATCCTCGTGGAACAGACCCGGGGCGAGAAGATTATTATCTTCAAAAAGAAGCGCCGCCAGAACTACCGGCGCAAGAAGGGTCATCGTCAGGAGCTTACCGTCCTGCGCATCGCCAGCATCGCTGGCTGATCCTTCGCCTGACCAGAGGAGTTTAAACCATGGCTCATAAAAAGGCTGGCGGTAGTTCCCGCAACGGCCGCGATTCCGCGGGTCGTCGTCTTGGCGTGAAGAAGTTCGGCGGTGAACTGGTTGTTCCCGGCAACATCATCATTCGTCAGCGCGGCACCAAGGTCCATCCCGGCGCCAATGTCGGCATGGGTACGGACCACACTCTGTTCGCCCTGACCGGCGGCCGGATTTTGTTCGCCCGCAAGTCGCTCGGCAAGACCTTCGTTTCGGTGGTTCCGGAGGCCGAATAGGCCCCTTTCCACTCGACAACGTCGCCGTAGAGAAAGGGGAATGGTTCGCCATTCCCCTTTTTTGATTTTGGCGATGCTTATCCTCAGACCGGATGCAAACCGATGAAGTTCCTTGATCAAGCTAAGATCTTCGTCAAAAGCGGTGACGGCGGTGCCGGCTCGTGCAGCTTCCGGCGCGAGAAATATATCGAATTCGGCGGTCCCGACGGCGGTGATGGCGGCCGCGGTGGCGATCTCATCGTCGAATGCGTGGAAAACCTCAATACGCTGATCGATTTCCGCTATCAGCAGCACTTCAAGGCCGAGGTTGGCCAGCACGGCATGGGCCGCAACAAGTCGGGCGGCAAGGGGAATGATGTTGTCATCCGCGTGCCGGTCGGCACCCAGGTTCTGACCGAGGACCGCGAAGAGGTCATCCTCGACATGACCACCCCAGGCCAGCGGGTGGTGATGCTGCGCGGCGGCGACGGCGGGTTCGGCAACGCCCATTACAAGTCCTCGACCAATCAGGCCCCGCGCCGTTTCGATCCCGGCTGGCCGGGCAAGGAAATGTGGGTGTGGCTACGCCTGAAGCTGATCGCCGATTGCGGTCTGGTCGGCTTGCCCAATGCCGGAAAATCAACCTTCCTGGCGGCGGTGACGCGCGCCCGTCCCAAGATCGCCAACTATCCCTTCACCACGCTGCACCCCAATCTGGGCGTCGCTTATGTGGGTGAGGACGAGTTCATCATCGCCGACATTCCCGGCTTGATCGAAGGCGCGCATGAAGGCGCCGGTCTGGGCGCGCGCTTCCTTGGCCATATCGAACGCTGCCGCGTGCTGCTGCATCTGGTCGATGGCAATGGCGAAGACGTCGCCGAGGATTACCGGGTGGTGCGTGAAGAGCTGCGCCAATATGGCGGCGGGTTAGATCAAAAGCCCGAGCTGGTGGCGCTGAACAAGTGCGACTCGCTGATGCCCGAAGAGATCGAGGAAAAGCTGGCGGCGCTCAAGGCGGTGGCCGGTGGCGCCCGCGTCATGCCGCTGTCCGGTGCTGCCGGTATCGGCCTTAAGGACGTGCTGTTCGATCTGCTGGCCCGCATCAAGGAAAGCCGCGCCGCCGTGGGCATTGGCCCGCTGACGGCGGAAGCCACCGGCGGTACCGGCAAGGCCGGCAGTTGGCAGCCTCCGCTGGATGCCGATGACGGCTGGAATAGCGATAAGGGCATATGGAATCCCTCGCAGGCGGATGTTGCCGACGAAGAGGACGAGGATGACGACGAAGGCGAAGATGAGGATCAGGACGAAGAATGAGTCCGCTCGCCTCGGCTAAGCGTCTCGTCGTCAAGATCGGCTCGTCCTTGCTGGTCACCAAGGATGGCGAGATCAACCGGCCTTGGCTTGATGCTCTGTGCGACGATCTGGCCGCCTGCCGTGCGCGCGGTCAGGAAATCATCGTCGTGACCTCGGGGGCGGTGGCGGTCGGACGCCGCCATCTGGCCTTGGCCGAGGGCGCTTTGCGCCTGGACGAAAAGCAGGCGGCGGCAGCCACCGGGCAAATCCGCTTGGCCCATGCCTATCAGGAAGCCCTGGCGCGGCACGCGCTCACGGTCGCCCAGGTGCTGCTGACCATCGACGATTCCGAAAACCGGCGGCGTTACCTCAACGCCCGCAATACCTTAGAGACGCTGTTGCGTCTGGGTGCGGTGCCGGTGATCAACGAAAACGACACCGTGGCCACCCAGGAAATCCGCTTCGGCGACAATGACCGCTTGGCCGCCCGTGTCGCCCAGATGATCGGTGCCGATACGCTGGTGCTGTTCTCGGATATCGACGGGCTTTATACCGGCGATCCGCGCCGCGATCCCGCCGCTCAGTTCATCCCCGAAGTACGCGAAATGACCGACGAGATCGAACGCATGGCCGGCGACCCCGGCAGCACGGTCGGAACCGGCGGCATGGTGACGAAACTGCAAGCGGCGCGCATCGCTTTGGCGGCGGGCTGCCGCATGGCTATCGCGTCGGGCACCCAAGCCCATCCGCTACTGGCGATGGAGGCGACTGGCCGTTGCACCTGGTTCCATCCGGGCGAAGAACCGCTGACCGCGCGCAAGCAGTGGATCGCCGGATCGGTCAAGCCGCAAGGCATTCTGGCCGTTGATGCCGGAGCCTGCCGCGCGCTGAAGCAGGGCGGCAGTTTGTTGCCCGCTGGCGTGGTGGCGGTCGAAGGCGAGTTTCAAAAGGGCGAGGCGGTGGTGGTGGTCAATGGCGATGGCCGCGCCGTGGCGCGCGGGCTGACGGCCTATTCCTCCGAGGATGCCCGCCGTATTATCGGCCGCAAAAGCGGCGATTTTGAAGCTCTTCTCGGCTATCGTGGCCGCGACGAGATGATCCACCGTGACGATCTGGTGCTGGACTCATGACCGATTTTTCCGCCGACGACGTGCAAACCATGATGACCGCGCTGGGCCAGAATGCCCGCGCCGCTGCCCGCCTGCTGTCGCGTGCCTCGACGGCGAGCAAGAACGCCGCCTTGATGGCCGCCGCTGCCGCTCTGCGCGCCGAAGCTCTGGCGATCAAGGCGGCCAATGAACTCGATCTGGTGGCGGGCCGCGCCAAGGGTCTGTCGGCGGCGGCTCTCGACCGCTTGGCTTTGGACGACAAGCGCATCGAAGGCATGGCCAAGGGGCTGGAGGACATCGCCACCTTGGCCGATCCCGTCGGCCAGGAAATCGCCCGCTGGCAGCGTCCCAACGGCTTGGATATCGCCCGCGTCCGGGTGCCGCTGGGCGTCATCGGCATCATCTATGAAAGCCGCCCCAACGTGACCGCCGATGCCGGGGCGCTATGCCTGAAGTCGGGCAATGCCGCCATCCTGCGCGGCGGTTCGGAAAGCTTGAACTCGTCGGGTGTCATCCTGCAATGCCTGCAACAGGGCCTGACTGCCGCCGGTCTGCCCGCCACCTGCATCCAGATGGTGCCGACTTCGGACCGCGCCGCCGTCGGGGTGATGCTGCGCATGAGCGACTATATCGACGTCATCGTGCCGCGCGGTGGCCGTTCGTTGATCGAGCGGGTCATCGCCGAAAGCCGCATTCCGCTGTTCCAGCATCTGGAAGGCATCTGCCACACCTATGTGGACGGCGCCGCCGATCTGGAGATGGCCCGCCGCGTGCTGATCAACGCCAAGATGCGCCGCACCGGCGTCTGTGGGGCCACCGAAACTTTGCTGGTCGATCGCGCCGTCGCCGCCACCCATTTGCCGGTGCTGGTCAAGGCGCTGCTGGAAGCCGGTTGCGAAGTGCGTGGCGATGAGGCGGCTCAGGCCGTCGATCCCCGCGTCACTCCGGCGACCGAAGAGGATTGGCGCACCGAATACCAGGACGCCATCATTTCGGTGAAGCTGGTGGACGGCGTTAATGCCGCTATCGAGCATATCGAGCATTATGGCTCGCACCACACCGAATCGATCATCACCGCCGATGAAGCCGCCGCCGCCGAGTTCTTCGCCGGGGTGGACAGCGCCATCGTGGTGCACAACGCCTCGACCCAGTTCGCCGATGGCGGCGAGTTCGGCATGGGGGCGGAGATCGGTATCTCCACCGGCAAGATGCATGCGCGCGGCCCGGTCGGCGTCGAGCAATTGACCAGCTTCAAATATGTGGTGCGCGGTTCGGGGCAAGTTCGGCCCTGACCCGCGCCGCCCCGCCTCCCAATCCTTGGGGCCATCGCGCCCATCGGCGTATCGGGCTGCTGGG
>DATGZW010000412.1:0-4373 GCA_035297005.1 Patescibacteria group bacterium | reverse complement strand
CCCTCTATCCCGGCTCGGACAGCGCGTACGAGATGATCGAAGACTTACGCGACATCGCCGCCGAGGCCAAAGCACGCGGGCTGGCGGTGGTGGTGTGGAGTTATCCGCGCGGCGGAGATTTGTCCGACCGGGGCGAAACCGCCATCGACATCATCGCCTATGGCGCCCATATGGCGGCGCTGCTGGGCGCGCATATCATCAAGGTCAAACTGCCCACCGCCGCCCTGGAACTTGACGCCGCGCGCAAGGTCTACCAGTCCGCCGGCATCCCCATCGCCAGCCTGCGCGAGCGGGTCGCCCATGTGGTGCAATCCTGCTTCAACGGGCGGCGCATCGTCATTTTCTCGGGCGGGGCGAAAACAGACGACGACACGGCGCTGTTCGACGACATCCGCGCCATCCGCGACGGCGGCGGCTTCGGCTCGATCATCGGGCGCAACACCTTCCAACGGCCGCGCGACAAGGCGCTGGCCATGCTGTCGCGCATCATCGACATCTATGCGGGCGAGGATTGACGCGGTGCAAGAAGCCGTCTGCCAAAGGCGCGCGATCATGCTATGGTTGGATCCATCCCTGATCCGCTGCCTAAGGTCCTCTAAATTTTGACCGACTGTCGCCTCTATCTGGTGACGCCGCCGACCATCGACGACGTTCCCGCCTTCGCCAAAACCCTGGGCTCCGTGCTGGATGCCGGCGATGTCGCCTGCGTGCAATTGCGCCTGAAGGACATCGACGACGCGGCATTGCGCCTCGCCATCGGCTTTCTGCGCCCGGAAGTGCAACGGCGCGGAGTCGCCTTCCTGCTCAACGACCGCCCCGATCTGGCCTTCGAGACCGGCTGCGACGGCGTGCATATCGGCCAAGAGGACATGCCCTATCGCCAAGCCCGCGCCGCTATCGGGCCTGAGGGCATCGTCGGCGTGACCTGCCACGATTCCCGCCATCTGGCCATGGAGGCCGGCGAGGCCGGAGCCGATTACGTCGCCTTCGGCGCCTTCTATCCCACCACCACCAAAGAGGCGAAGGTCCAGGCCGAGCCCGAATTGCTGTCGTGGTGGGCCGAGATGATGGAAGTCCCCTGCGTCGCCATCGGCGGCATCACCATCGCCAACGCCCGCCCGCTGATCGAAGCCGGAGCCGACTTCCTGGCCGTCTGCGGCGGCGTGTGGAACCACCCCGAAGGCCCCGCCGCCGCCGTCGCCGCCTTCAACCGGTTGATCGCCGAGGTGTGACCAGCACTGTGAGGATTTACCTATAAATCGTCATCACCGGCCTTGTGCCGGTGATCCCCGCCGCAGTGCACATCCGGCCAAGTCAGGTACCCGCCAGCCGTCGTCTCGCCCATCCGCGTGGGTACCCGGCACAAGGCCGGGCACGACGGCATTGGGAGTGTGGGACACCATCCCTTACCCCGCCACCGGCGCCCACAGCACCCCGGCGATATCCCCGGTGGCGGTCGCCAGCATGACCAGCCGGTCAACCCCCAAGGCGATCCCCGCAGAGTCCGGCATGCCCGCTTCCAGCGCCGCCAGGAAGTCCTCGTCGAGCGGGTAACGGGTGCCGTAGAGGCGTTCTTTCAAATCCATGTCGGCTTGGAAGCGGCGGCGCTGCTCGGCGGGGTCGGTCAACTCACCGAAGGCGTTGGCCAGTTCCACCCCGCAGGCATAAAGCTCGAAGCGCTCGGCGACGCGCGGGTCGCGCGGGCTGGGCCGCGATAGCGCCGCCATCGATACCGGGTATTCGCACAGGATCAACGGTACCCCGTCGCCCAGATGCGGTTCGATGCGGTCGAGCATGATGCGGAAGAAGATATCCTCCCAAGTATCGCTGTCACCGACGAACAAGCCGATGCGCCGCGCCTCGGCGGCCAGGGCAGGACCATCGGGAGACCACGGATCAGGCGTCGTCGCCAGCAGATCAATGCCGCAATATTCCTCGAACGCCTGGGCCAAGGTCAGCCGGCGCGGCAGCGCGAAGGGATCGCAGACTCGCGTTCCCCGCCGCAGCATGTCGGTCCCGGCGGCGCGCGCGGCGGCAGACAGCAGGGTCGAGCAATCTTCCATCAGCGTTTCGTAGGACGCCCCGGCCCGGTACCACTCCAGCATGGTGAATTCCGGGTGATGGGTCGGCGAGCGCTCGCCGTCGCGCCACACCCGCGCCAATTGGAACAGTTTCGGCACTCCGGCGACCAGCAGTTTCTTCATGCTGAATTCCGGCGAGGTATGCAGATACAGCCGGTGCGGTGGGTGATCGCTGAGCGGTTCGGTCAAATCAACCGACAGCGCCATGATATGCGGCTCGGTCCCCGGCGAGACTTGCAGGCAGGGAGTTTCCACCTCGACGAAGCCCTCGGCGGCGAACACCGCGCGGATCGCCGCCAGAATGCGGGCGCGGGATTCCAGGGCGGGACGGCGGGCGGCGAAGATTTCGGGACGCCACCACTCTTGGCCGGACATGGCATTTCCTTATATGACTGCACTTGCGCGACACTATGCCCGAAACCGGGTCCGACCAGCCAGAGGCAGCACCGCATGACCGATCCTCACCCCCTGCCCTCCCGCCGCCGCACGGCGCGCAACGGGGCCGACCTTGCCCAAGCCGGGGTGGTGCCGCCCGAACGGGTGGCCGAGATTGACGCTGTCGCCGCCCGCTACGCCGTGGCGGTGACGCCGACCTTGCTCGATTTGATCGATCCCGCCGACGACGCCGACCCCATCGCCCGCCAGTTCCTGCCCGATGCGCGCGAGTTGGACGCCGCCCCCGCCGAGCGCGCCGACCCCATCGGCGACCATGCCTATTCGCCGGTCGCCGGCATCGTGCATCGCTATCCCGACCGCGTGTTGCTGACGCCGATCCTGCATTGCCCGCTCTATTGCCGCTTCTGCTTCCGCCGCGAGCGCGTCGGCGGCGAAGAGTCGGTCTTGAGCGACGCCGACATGGCCGCCGCGTTGGACTATATCCGCAGCCGCCCCGAGATATGGGAGGTCGTCGTCACCGGCGGCGATCCGTTGATGCTGCCGCCTGCCCGGCTTCAGGCGCTGGTGACGGCGCTCAACGCCATGCCGCATGTGCAGGTGATCCGCTTCCATAGCCGCGTGCCCATCGGCGACCCTGACCGCATCGGCCCGGCCCTGCTGGCGGCATTGGACGCCGCCGACACTGCCGTATGGATCGCCGTCCATTGCAACCACGCCCGCGAATTATCGCCCGCCGCCGTTGCCGCCTGCCGCCGCCTGAGCCGCGCCGGGATTCCGCTGGTAGGACAGACGGTACTGCTGAAAGGCGTCAACGATGATGCCCAGGTGATGGAGGATCTCATGCGCGCGCTGGTCCGTAACCGCATCAAGCCCTATTATCTGCATCACTTGGATCTGGCGCCGGGCACCGGACATTTCCGCACCGGCATCGACGATGGCCAAGCGATCATGCGCCATTTGCGCGGGCGGGCGTCGGGTTTGTGCCAGCCAACCTATGTGCTGGACATCCCCGGCGGGCACGGGAAAGCGCCAATCGGGCCGGTCTATCGGCACGAAGACGAGGTCGAGGATTGGCAAGGCCAGCGCCACATTTATCCACCGCCCGCCTAAGCCATTCCACAGCCGTTGCACGCGGCACATCAAGCTGTTAGGTTCCGCGCCAGATTCTCTCCATGACTCGGTTTGACAATGAAGATCAACGCCAACCTTATCCGTCCCGGCAACATCCTGGAGCATAATGCTCGTCAGTGGGCCGTCCTGAAGATTCAGATCGTGCAGCCTGGCAAAGGCGGCGCCTTCATCCAGGTCGAAATGCGCGACGTGCGCACCGGCACCAAGACCAACGAGCGTTGGCGCACCGCCGACACCGTGGAGAAGTTGCAGGTTGACGAGAAGGACGTGACCTATCTGTTCGGTGACGACGAAAGCGTGACCTTCATGGATTCGGAAAGCTTCGAGCAGACCACCGTCCCGCGTGAGATGGTCGGCGAGCCGGGTGCTTACCTGCAAGACGGCATGCCCTGCACCATCGAGCTGATCGAAGGCGCCCCGGTGTCGGTGACCATCCCCGACAAGGTCACCATGACCGTGGTCGAGGCCGATCCGGTGGTCAAGGGCCAGACCGCGTCGTCGTCCTACAAGCCGGGCAAGCTGGAAAACGGTGTGCGCGTGATGATTCCGCCGTTCATCGAGACCGGAACCCGCATCGTCGTCAGCACCGTCGATTCGTCTTACGTCGAGCGGGCCAAAGACTGATGATCCGCAACGCCTCTGCTGCGATCAATTGCATGACCGGCGCCGCCCGCAAAGCGGCGCGGGGTCTGTTGCGCGACTTCGGCGAAGTCGAGCAATTGCAGGTGTCGAAGAAAGGTCCAGGCGATTTCGTCTCGGCCGCCG
>DATGZW010000411.1:0-10460 GCA_035297005.1 Patescibacteria group bacterium | reverse complement strand
GCAGATGATCGGCGAAGAAGGCGTCGAGAGGCGTCACCCCGGCGCGGGCGTCAATCAGGAACAACACCACATCGGCGGAGCCGATGGCCCGCTCGGTCTGGTCGCGCATGCGGCCTTCGATCGAGTTATCGGTGGCGTCTTCCAAACCGGCTGTGTCGATCACCGTGAAGACCATGTTGGAGATCCCGCCATCGCCTTCGCGGCGATCGCGGGTGACGCCCGGCTTATCGTTAACGATAGCCAGCCGCCGCCCGACCAGACGGTTGAACAGGGTGGACTTGCCCACATTGGGGCGTCCGATAATGGCAACCTTGAAACTCATTCTTTTCGCGCCGCCTGCCGCCTTAGCGATAGGCGACAAGCTCCCCTTCGTCGGTGACGAAAATCAATGTGTCATCGGCGATGATCGGGGCGATGCGAACGCCATCCGGCAGTTCCTCCCGCCCAATCACTTCACCGGTATAAGGCGAAACCGCCCATGCCTCGCCTTCCGACGACGCCACGATCAAACGATCGGAGGCCAGCACCGGACCGCTCCACACGATGCGGCCCTTTTTGTCTTCCTCGTTGCTCCACTCCTGCAACGGCGTGACCCAACGAACACGGCCAGTCTTGGCTTCGATGCAAACCAGTTCGGGCGTGTTGGTGACCAGATACAGATAATCTCCGGCAATCCAAGGAGTCTGCGTCGAACCGACCTCGCGGTCCCACAAGCGGCGGCCGGTGCGCAAATCGATGGCGGCCAGCACGTCGCTGTTGCCGGCGGCATAGACCTTGCCGCGATCGATCACCGGCAGTCCATGGATGTCGGTCAGCGTCGTCACCTGATCGGTGCGTTTCATCGCCGTGATGGCTTCGCTCCACAGCGTGGTGCCGTTCTCAATTCTCAACGCGAAGAGCTCGCCCGAGCTATAGGGCACCACCACCACGTTGCCGTCCACTGCCGGACTGGTCCCGCCCAACAGGCTGGCCAGTTCGTTGATGCCGTTATGGTGCCACAACACATGGCCGTCCTCGGCGGACAACGCCTGGGTTTCATTTTCAACGGTGATCACCAGCACGCGACCGCCGCGCACCGTCGGCGCACCGCGCACCGGGGCCGGAGTCGGCTGGCGCCACAGAGTCTTGCCGGTGTTCGGATCGATGGCGACCACCTGGGCAAAGCCGGTGGTGGCGTACAGATGGCCTTCGTCGAAGGCCAAACCACCGCCATAGCTGCCGCCATCGGCGTCGTCGGGGGTCAGATCGAGATGCCACAGGCGACGCCCGCGCTTGATGTCGAAGGCTGACACCACCGCCTTGGCATCCATGGTGAACACCTTGCCGTCGGCGACGATCGGCTGCGACACCAAGGCGCGGCGCGTGTTGCCGCCAGCGCCGATGTCTGAACTCCACACCTTTTTCAGGTTATCGCCCAAATGCAGATGGTACATCGCATGCGGCGTGTATCCGCCAGCCTGCGGCCATTCGGGAACGTTTTCCGGGGCCGGAAGGATAACCTCCTCCTTACTCGCCCCCTCATCGGCATCCAGGGTCTTGGAATGGGCGAGGATACTGACGCGCTTGCCCGGCAGAGGCGGCGCTGCGTTCTCACCCAGCCATGTGTCGCCACAGGCTGCCAGCATGCCACAAACGGCGACGATCAGTGTCAGGCGGCGCATGGCGAAGCGACCCATCAGCCTTTGGCCTTGTCGGGAACGGAAGGTTGCTGCGGGCCAAGCACGGCCAGCATTTCGGCGGCGCGGGCGCGCACGCCCTGGGGCGCCGTGGCATCGTCGGCCAATTGCTTGTAAAGGTCGGTGGCGCGCTTGGCGTCACCCTTCTTCTGAGCCACCATGGCCAGGATTTCGGTGGCTTCGATGCGCCACGGATTGCCAGCCGAGGTCAGATTGCCCAGGCGCTTTTCCAACTGCGCCGGATCGCCGGTTTCCACTTCCAGCAACGCGCCCTTGATCACCGCCAGATCGCGGTAGATGGCGCTGTTCCCGGTCGAGGCGGCGATTTGGTCATAGGCGGTAGCGGCGGCAGCGGTGTCGCCGGCTTGCGCCAACAGCTCGGCGCGGCGCATGGCGGCGGCCAGACCATAGCCGGTGTGGCTGTCGGCGGCCAGTTTGGCCAGAGCCGCCTCGGCGTCGCCGGTCTTGCCCGCCACAGCCAGAGCCTGAGCGGCGCCGAACTGTGCAGCCTCCTGCTGACGCAGCTTGATCTGCCACGACGACCAGCCCTCATAGCCGGCCACCAGAAGGACAATGGCGATGGCCACGGAGATGGCATGAACGCCATAGCGCGCCCACAGCTTCTG
Source organism: Patescibacteria group bacterium (assembly GCA_035297005.1). Classification (GTDB taxonomy): domain Bacteria; phylum Pseudomonadota; class Alphaproteobacteria; order Rhodospirillales; family Magnetospirillaceae; genus DATGZW01. The sequence goes on along the minus strand of DATGZW010000411.1, from coordinate 8,158 downwards.
GTACTGCTCGTGGCGCAGCTCTTCATCGACCTCCTGAATAAGGAGATCACCTGCGCGGTCGTTATCGCTGGCGCTCACCGGGTCCACTCTCTCTTTGAATACGGAAGGACGGTCAACATAGCGCCCGCCGACGCCCAAGGCAAATGCGGCTTGCACCGATCCGACAGGCTTCGTCTCAGTCGCGCCACTTGATCGAGCACCCCATGCTGGGAACCTGCTCGGCGGGACCGTGGCCCGTGGCGACAACCTGGCGCATCGCCTCGGCCAATTCGCGCCGGACACCCGGTTCCGCCTGCTTGCGCGAGGCATCCAGGCGACCGCGATATTGTAGCCCCAAGGCAGCGTCGAAGCCGAAGAAATCCGGGGTACACACCGCCCCATAAGCGCGCGCCACCTGCTGGCTGGGGTCGATCAGATAGGGAAAGCCGAAGCGGTGGCGGGCGGCGAAGGCTTTCATCCGCTCGAAATCATCTTCGGGATAGGCGACGGTGTCGTTGCTCATGATCGCCACCGCGCCAACCCCCAGGCCGCGCAGTTCGGCGACGTCGGCGACGATGCGATCGATCACGCCTTGCACATAGGGGCAGTGATTGCACAGGAACATCACCAACAGACCGTGCGGGCCGCGCAGTTCGTCGCGGCTCCAGGCGCGCCCGTCGATGCCGTCGAGACGAAAGTCGGGAGCAGGCCAGCCGAAATCACAAATTGGAGTTTCCACGGCCATTTAGCGCCTCCGTTGACTCTCTCTTAACCGGAGCTGGAGTATAAAGTCACGTTGAAGGAATGTCCTGGGGGAAACAGATCATGCGCCAAGTCCTGATAGCCTGCCTTGCGGCTAGCATGCTCGGCGCCTGCACCGGCCTCGCCACCTCCACCCCGACTCCCACCCCAGCCGTGGGCTTCCTGCTGCTCGACGGCGTCAGCATCATCAACACCAAGAAAACCATCGACGATCATGTGGTGTCCTGGGTCACGGGGCAGGATTGTTCGACCGTGCGAGCCTCGCGCGGCGAGGCCTATTGCGAGGAAACGCCCAAGCCCGGCCCAATGGTGGTGCAGAACTCCTATTGCTATAAGAGCCTGGGCAGCGTGACCTGCTATACCCAGCCGGTGGCCACCGATGCCGCCCGCCTCTATGGCGTCCGCACCGAAGATGTTCCGGTCAACGCCCCCCACTGACCTCAGCGCCGCTTAAAGCTCTCTGAATTCGCCGGTATCTTCGTCCAGCGCCAGCAGCAACCCCGCCTCGATATCGAAATACCACCCATGCAGGGTCAGCGTGCCAGCGCGGATGCGTTCACGGATCCACGGGAAGCCACGCAGATTGGCCAAGGAGTCCTTGAGCGTCTCGCGCTCGCAGATACGGCGCAGTTCGTCGGGATCGTCCTCGCCGGCCAGATTGATGGCGCGTTCCAGCGCCGGTTGGGCGATACGCATCCATGGGCCAATGAAATCGCCTTCATGCGCCCCCAGCAGCGCGCGGATGCCGCCGCAGCGGGAATGCCCCATGATGATGAGATCGGGAACGCCCAACCCGCGCACGGCAAATTCGATGGCCGAACTGGTGCCGTGATAGGAATCGTCGGGCGAAAACGGCGGAACAAGATTGGCAACGTTGCGCAGACTGAAGATTTCGCCTGGGCCGGCGCTGAAAATCAGCCCGGGATCGACCCGCGAATCGCAACATGAGATCACCATGGCCTTAGGCGACTGCCCTTGAGCCAACTGGTCGAACATCGCGCGGTTCGTCTGGAAATAGGTTTCCCGGAAGTTCCGGTAACCTTCGATCAAGCTTTGCATGGCTTCCTCGCCGAAAAGTCCGCAAGAATATTGCGTATACGCGGGATTTGCCTAGACGGCAACCCGCCCGCCAATCTTTCTCTACCAGTTCGGGGGCAGTGTTGGCGAGTCCGAGCCGACAGTAGCATTGTTGCCAGCCATCGGTTAGCGTTGCCTCCCCGGTCCAGCAAGGGCACCACCGTGAACGACGTCCCCATCGACTCCGCCCACCAAAGATGGCCGTGGCTGCGCCTGCTGCGGCCGGCGCAGTGGGTGAAAAACGCCTTCGTCCTGGCACCGCTGCTGTTAACCCCCAAATCCCTGACGCTGGCCAATGCCGCCCATGTCGGGGCCGGAGCCTTGTGCTTCTGCGCCGTCGCCAGCGCCGTCTATATCGTCAACGACGCCACCGACCGCGAGGCCGACCGCCTACACCCGCTCAAGCGCCGCCGTCCCTTGGCGGCGAATCAGCTGTCTGTGGCGGCTGCACTGGCTTTGGCGGCGTTGCTGGCCCTTGCCGGACTGGGCGCGGGCGCGTGGCTGTCGCCCCCCTTCGCCATGGTCCTGGGCGGCTATCTGGCACTCAGCGGCGCCTATAGCCTGGGGCTGAAAAACATCGCCATTCTCGATGTAATGATCATCGCCATCGGCTTTGTCCTGCGGGTCGAAGCCGGGGGGATTCTGGCCGATATCAAGCTGTCGGTATGGCTGAAACTATGCAGCGGTTTGCTCGCTTTGTTCCTGGCCATCGCCAAGCGGCGCGACGACGTCATCCGCAAATTGGGGCACGACCACCGGGCCTCGTTGGGCGGATACAATCGCCGATTTCTCGACACAGCCATGACGCTGGTGCTGGGCTCGCTGCTGGTATCGTATACGACCTACACCGCCGACGCGACGGTGATCGCGCGGCTGGGCTGCGAGAACCTCTATATCACCGTGCCCTTTGTGCTGGCAGGCTGTCTGCGCTATCTGCAAATCACCGTGGTCGAGGAACGCTCGGGTGCTCCCACCGAGATCGTGCGGAGCGACCGCTTCCTGATCCTGACCATTCTCGGCTGGATCGCCACCTTCGGAGGCTTGATCTATTGGTGACCTGGAAAACCACCACCCTGTCGAGCTGGGGCCGCGCCCAAGCCGAGGTGGCCGCCGCCCGCCCCGAACGCATCGGCGAGGCGCTCGACATCCTGGCCGAGCCGCTCGACGGCGGCTTGCTGGCGCATGGGGCCGGGCGCAGCTATGGCGACGTGGCGCTGAACAGCGGTGGCCATCAGTTGCTGACGGGACGGCTCGACCGCCTGTTGGGTTTCGACCCCGCCAGCGGCCAAGTAGTGGCCGAGGCCGGAGTCACCTTCGACGATCTGCGCCGGGTGTTCCTGCCCCGCGGCTTCGTCCCGCCGGTCATTCCCGGCACCGGCTTTGCTACCCTGGGCGGGGCCGTCGCCAATGACGTGCACGGCAAAAACCACGACCATGCCGGCAGCTTCGGCAACCATCTGGACTGGATCGACATCGCTTTACCCAACAGTGCGGTGGTGCGCTGCTCGGCGAGCGATCTTCCGGAACTGTTCGAAGCGACCATCGGCGGCATCGGCCTGACCGGCATCATCCTGCAAATGGCCTTCCGCATGGTCCGCGTGCCGTCGGGCGAGTTGATGGTGCGCGAAGAGCGCATCCCCGACCTCGACACCTTCCTGGCCGCCTTCGCCCATGCGCGGCGCCATTCGACCTTTTCGGTCGGCTGGATCGACGCCATGGCACGCGGGCGCTCGCTGGGGCGCGGCATCATCGAAACCGCCGAATGGGCACCGCTGCCCAGCCGCCGCTGGCGCGAACGCAAGCCGCTACAGGTGCCCTGCGACTTTCCCGCGATGGCGCTGAACCCGCTATCGGTGGCAGCGTTCAACCAGCTTTACTGGCATCGCGTCCCCGAAGGCGGCCGCGAGCGCGAGGTTCCCGCCGACCGCTTCTTCCATCCGCTGGACCGGCTGCATGACTGGAACCGCATCTATGGCAAGCGTGGCTTCCACCAGTTCCAATGCGTGCTGCCCGACGCCGCCGCCGAACAGGGGCTGACCGCCTTGCTGACCGAGATTGGAAACTCGCGCGCCGCCTCGTTCCTAGCGGTGCTGAAGACGCTGGGCAGCGCCGGCTTGGGGGCGTTGTCGTTCCCCCAGCGCGGCTACACCTTGGCCCTGGACTTCCCCCACCGCCGCCGCGTCTGGGAATTGCTGCGGCGGCTGGAGGCGATCACCCTGGATCACGGCGGGCGCATCTATCTGGCCAAGGATTCTGCCCTGTCGCCAGAGGGTTTCGCCCGCATGTATCCGCGTCTGGAGGAGTTCCGTGGCTTGCTTGACCAGATAGACCCCGAACAGCGCATGACCTCGTCGATGGCGCGGCGCTTGGGCCTGCGCGAGGTGCGGGCATGAGCTCGACCGCCGCCCGTTGCTGGCTGGTGCTGGGCGCCAGCTCCGCCATCGCCCGAGGCTTCGCCCGCGCCGCCGCCGCGCGCGGTCACGACCTGCTGCTGGCCGGACGCGACGCCGAAGACCTGGAGCGTCTGGCCGCCGACCTGATGGTCCGTCACGGCGTGTGGGCCGCCGGCATTCCCTTCGACGCCACCGATTTCGCCAGCCATGCCGACTTCGCCGCCGCCGTGCGCGACCGCGTGCAGGGACGGCTGGACGTGTTCCTGTGCTTCGCCCGCGACATCGGGCAACAGGCACTCAACGACGATCCGGCTTTGGCTCTGCCGGTCATCGCCGCCACCTATACCGGCGCGGTGTCGGTGCTTCAGCATCTGGCTCCGCTGATTGAAGAGCAGCGGGCTGGCCGCGTGGTCATCGTCGGCTCGGTGGCCGGCGATCGCGGGCGGTTGAAGAACTACGTCTACGGCTCGGCCAAGGCGGGGCTGCACGCCTATGCCCAAGGCCTGCGCGCCCGGCTGTGGCGAGCGGGGGCCAGCGTGACCACGGTCAAGCCCGGCTTCGTCGATACCGCGCTGACCTGGGCGACCCCCGGCATGGCCCTGACCGCCGATCCCAAACAGGTGGGCGCGGCCTGCCTTGCCGCCGCCGAACGCGGGGCCGAGGTGGTCTATCTGCCGGGGTTCTGGTGGGCGATCATGACCATCATCCGCCTGCTGCCCGAACGCATCGCCAAACGACTGGCTTTTTGATCTCTACCTGCCGCAAAGAAATAGATTGAAAGCTAATCGTTAGCATCCTATCTATTTCGCCATGACGAATTCACAGATCCGCGACAGCTTCGGCTTTGCCCTGGCCGAAACCACCCAGATGTGGCGCTTGGCCCTGGACCATAAGCTGCGCCCCACCGGACTCAGCCAAGCGACATGGCGCGCCTTGTTCCATCTGGAGCGGCGCGGCGACGGGCTGACTCAGCGCGCCTTGGCCGAGGCCATCGGCATTGAGGGACCGAGTCTGGTGCGCCTGCTCGACAGCCTGGAAGACAGCGGCTTAGTCGAACGCCGCCCGTCGGCGACCGACCGCCGGTGCAAGCTGTTGTTTCTGACCGAGCAAGCGCGGAGCGTGGTCGGTGACATCCGCCGCACCACCGCCGGCGTGCGCGCCGAGTTGCTGGCGGGCTTGAGCGAAGAGCAATTGCACGCCGCCGCCCAAGTATTGCGCCAGATCCAGGCCAATGCCGAACGTTTGAAGAATGGGACACCCTGACCATGACCGAGATGGCTCCCCTCGCCCTGCCGACCCCCGTCAGCCGCCTGCGCCGGCATCGCCGCGTGCTGCTGCTGGCGGTCATCCCCGCCGTGGCGATCCTGGCCGGCGGCACCGGCTGGCTGCTCAGCGGCGGCAGCGTCTCGACCGACGACGCCTATGTGAAGGCCGACAAGATCGTCATCGTGCCGCGCGTATCGGGCAAGGTGGTCGAGGTGGCGGTAGCCGAGAACCAGTCAGTGGCCAAGGGTGACCTGCTGTTCCGCATCGACCCCGAACCCTATCGGCTGGCCTTGGCCCATGCCGAGGCCGAGTTGGACGGCACGCGGTATGATATCGACGGGCTGAAGGCGACCTATCGGCAGAAGCAGGCGGAACTGCACGCCGCCGAGAACACCGCCGCCTATTGGAACCACGAATTCGAGCGCCAGCAATCGCTGGTCGGTCAGCATGTGGTGTCCGACAACAAGGTCGACGAGGTTCGCCACCAGATGGATCAGGCGCGCTCGCAGGTGGTGTCGCTGCATCAGGCCATGGACACCACCCTGGCCGCCTTGGGCGGCGACGCCGACCGCCCGACCGAGCAACACCCCAAGGTCCGCGCCGCGCTGGCCCAGCGCGACCGCGCGGCCCTGGAACTGTCCTATACCGAGGTCACCGCCCCCACCGACGCCTTTATCGCGCATGAGGATCTGAACCCCGGCGCATGGCTGTCGGCGGGCAGCCCCGCCTTCGCCGTCGTCGGGCGCGACCGCAATTGGGTCGAGGCCAATTTCAAGGAAACCGACCTGACCGAGATGCGCATCGGCCAGCCCGCCGAGGTCACCGTGGATACCTATCCGGGCCATGTGTTCCACGCCCATGTGACCAGCATCGCCCCCGCCACTGGCGCAGAGTTCTCTCTGCTGTCGCCGCAGAACGCCAGCGGCAACTGGGTCAAGGTGGTGCAGCGCATCCCCGTGCGCGTCGCCATCGATCCCGACCCCCGCAACCCGGCGCTACGGTCGGGCATGAGCGCCGTCGTCGATATCACCACCGGCCAGCATCACAGCGTCACCGCCCTGCTTGGCCCCAGCGCCGCCCAAGCACGGGAGGCGGAGTCCGCCGCGCGATGACCGCTCAGCCCGCGCCGCAGAACCTGGGGATGATCACGCTGTCGATCATGGCGGCGACGATCATGCAGGTGCTCGACACCACCATCGCCAATGTGGCGCTGCCGCATATGCAAGGCAGTCTGTCGGCGACCCAAGATCAGATTTCCTGGGTTCTGACCTCATACATCGTCGCCGCCGCCATCATGACGCCGCCGACCGGCTGGCTGGCCAACCGCTTCGGCCGCAAGCGCCTGTTCGCCGGCGCGGTGCTGGGCTTCACCCTGACCTCGATGCTGTGCGGCGCGGCGCAGAGTCTGAACCAGATGGTGCTGTTCCGCCTGATGCAGGGCATGTTCGGCGCCGCCCTGGTGCCCTTGAGCCAAGCCACCCTGCTGGACGCCTATCCGCGCGAACAGCATGGCAAGGCCATGGCGCTGTGGGGCATGGGGGTGATGGTCGGACCGATCCTGGGGCCGACCCTGGGCGGCTGGCTGACCGAGAATTGGGACTGGCGCTGGGTGTTCTACATCAACATCCCGTTCGGCGTGCTGTCGCTGGCGGGCATCCTCAGCTTCGTGCCGGAAACCCGTCCCGACCGCTCGCGCAAGCTGGACTGGTTCGGCTTCGCCATGCTCAGCCTAGCCATCGGCGCTTTGCAGATGATGCTCGACCGGGGCGAGTTGAAGGATTGGTTCGCCTCGTCCGAAATCGTCGTCGAGGCGCTGCTGACCGTCGCCGCGTTCTATCTGTTCTTCGCCCACTCAGCCACGGCCGCGCAGCCGTTCCTCAGCCCGGCGCTGTTCCGCAACCGCAATCTGGTGACGGGGCTGTGCCTGATCTTCGTCGTCGGCATCATGCTGCTGGCGACCTTGGCTCTGTTGCCGCCGTTTTTGCAGGAACTGAAAGGCTTCCCCGTCATCACCACCGGCTTCGCCCTGGCTCCGCGCGGGGTAGGCACGCTGATTTCGATGATCATCGTCGGGCGTCTGGTGGGAAAGGTCGATGCCCGCATTCTGTTGGCCGTCGGCTTCGGCTTCATCGCCCTGTCGCTGGGTCAGATGGCGCAATGGACCCTCGACGTGCCCATCGGCGGCGTGGTGCGGTCGGGACTGGTGCAGGGCTTGGGCGTCGGCTTCATCATGCCGCCCTTGACCACCATGGCCTTCTCCACCCTGCCGCCGACCTTGCGCACCGAGGCCGCCGGTATGTTCAGCCTGATGCGCAACATCGGGTCGAGTATCGGCATTTCCATGGTGGTGGCGCTGCTGTCGCACAACACCCAGGTCAACCACAGCATCCTGGTCGAATCGATCACTCCGTTCAGCGACATCGTCCGCAACCTGCCGCCGGCCTGGAACCCCGCCAGCCCCGCCGGCCTGACCGCGCTGAACGCCGAGATCACCCGCCAAGCCGCCGGGATCAGCTATCTGAACGATTTCCGCCTGATGATGTGGATGACCCTGGCCGCCGCCCCGATGATCCTGCTGCTGAAGCCGCTGCCGCGCGCCGTCAAGCCAACTCAGGCGGCGGTAATGGAGTGAACCACCGCCACCACAGCGGCTTCGACCTCGGGGCTTAACCCCGGCCCTT
>DATGZW010000410.1:0-4206 GCA_035297005.1 Patescibacteria group bacterium | reverse complement strand
GAGGGACAAATCCTTATCGCCCTGCCGCCGGACTCGCCCAATGCGGCCTTTGCCAACCAGTTGCAAGCCTGGGCGCGGCTTTGTCCTGGCCGGGTGTTCCTGGCGGCGCAGTGGCGCTTCGGCGGCGACGACCACCGCCGGCTGGTGCGGCTGGCCGATTTGGCGCAGCAGGCGGGAACGCCGCTGGTCGCCACCAACGACGTCCACTACCACGCCCCCGGCCGTCGCCCCTTGCAGGACGTGCTGACCTGCATCCGCGCGGGCTGCACCCTGGCCGAGGCGGGGTGGCGGCTGGCCGTCCATGCCGAACGCCACCTGAAGCCGGCCGAGGAAATGGCCCGGCTGTTCTCCCGCCATCCGCAAGCGGTGACGCGCAGCCTGGAGATCGTCGAACGCTGCCGCTTCTCCCTCGACGATCTGCGCTATCAATACCCGGTCGAGGATTTGGGCGACGGCCTGACGCCTCAGCAACGGCTCGAACAACTGACTTGGGCGGGTGCGGCAGGGCGCTATCCCGCCGGCATTCCGGCCAAGGTCGAGGCAGCGCTGCGCAATGAGTTGGAGCTGATCGGGCGGTTGGATTACCCGGCCTATTTCCTCACCGTGCACGACATCGTCCGCTTCGCCGAAAGTCGGGGTATTCTTTTCCAGGGGCGCGGCTCGGCGGCCAATTCGGCGGTGTGCTTCTGCTTGGGCATCACCAATGTCGATCCCGCCCGCTTCGAATTGCTGTTTGCCCGCTTCATCTCGGAGGCGCGCGACGAGCCGCCCGACATCGACGTCGATTTCGAGCATGAACGCCGCGAAGAGGTCATCCAGCATATCTACCAGCATTATGGCCGCGACCGCGCCGGGTTGGTGGCGATGGTGATTCATTACCGCGCCCGCTCGGCCATCCGCGACGTCGGCAAGGTGCTGGGGCTGTCCGACGACATCGTCGGCGCCCTGGCCCGTACCACCTGGGGCTGGAGCAGCCAACCGATCCCGCCCCAGCATGTGCGCGAGCTAGGCCTCGACCCCGACGACCCGACGCTGGCCCTGGCCTTGCGGCTGGCGGGAGAGTTGACCCGCTTCCCCCGCCATCTGTCCCAGCATGTCGGCGGGTTCGTCATCGCGCGCGGGCGGCTGGACGAGTTGGTCCCCATCGCCAACGCCGCCATGGACGACCGCACCGTCATCGAATGGGACAAGGACGACATCGACGAGCTGGGCTTGATGAAGGTCGATGTGCTGGCGCTCGGCATGCTGACCTGCATCCGCCGCGCCTTCGACCTGTTGCGCCGTCATGCCGGCGTGGACATCGGCTTGGCCGGCGTGCCGGTGGAAGACCCCGCCGTCTACGATATGTTGTGCCGCGCCGATACGGTGGGGGTGTTCCAGGTCGAAAGCCGGGCACAGATGACCATGCTGCCGCGCCTTAAGCCGCGCGAATTCTATGATCTGGTCATCGAGGTGGCCATCGTCCGCCCCGGCCCGATCCAGGGCGACATGGTGCATCCCTATCTGCGCCGCCGCGAAGGCAAGGAAAAACCGGACTATCCCTCGCCGGAACTGGAGGACGTGCTGCGCCGGACCCTCGGCGTGCCGCTGTTCCAGGAACAGGTGATGCAGATCGCCATCGTCGCCGCCGGCTTCACCCCGGCCGAAGCCGATGATTTGCGCCGCTCGATGGCCAGCTTCCGCCGCAACGGGCGGGTGGCCGAGTTCCATCACAAGCTGGTCTCAGGCATGACCGCGCGCGGCTATGCCCTGGACTTCGCCGAGCGGGTGTTCAAGCAGATCGAGGGCTTCGCCGAATACGGCTTCCCCGAAAGCCACGCCGCCAGCTTCGCCCATCTGGTCTATGTCTCGGCCTGGCTGAAATGCCACCACCCGGCGGTGTTTGCCTGCGCCCTGCTCAACAGCCAGCCGATGGGCTTTTACGCCCCGGCGCAGATCGTCCGCGATGCCCAGACGCATGGGGTGACGACGCGCCCGGTGGACGTCAACGCCAGCGATTGGGATTGCACCTTGGAGCCAACCGCGACCGGCGCCCTGGCCCTGCGCCTGGGTCTGCGCCAAGCGCGCGGTCTGGCCGAAGCCGCCGCGCGGCGGTTGGTCGAACGGCGCGAGGACGGCTATGTCTCGCCGCAAGCCCTGTGGCGCCGCGCCGGTTTGGACGTCAAAGCCTTGGAGGCGCTGGCCCGCGCCGACGCCTTCGGCTCGATGGGGCTGGCGCGACGCGATGCGCTGTGGGCGGTCAAGGCCCTGACCGCCCCGCCGCCGCCACTGTTCGCCGGGCTGGACGCCGCCGACGCCCCGGCGCACCTGCCCCAGGCCAGCCCCGGCGAGGAAGTGGTGCAGGACTATCTCAGCCTGAAACTGTCGCTGAAGGCGCACCCGCTGGCGCTGCTGCGGCCGCAACTGACGGCAATGCGGATCGTTGCGGCGGAGCGCTTAGGCCAACTCTCCGGCCGCGTCGCCGTCGCCGGTCTGGTGCTGATCCGCCAGCGGCCGGGCACCGCGTCGGGGGTGCTGTTCCTGACCCTGGAGGACGAAACCGGCACCATCAACATCGTGGTGTGGGCGCAGGTGTTCGAACGCTTCCGCCAGATCGTGCTGACCGCCAGTTGCCTGCGGGTCGAGGGCAGGGTGCAGCGCGAGGGTCCGGTCATCCATGTCATCGCCGACAAACTGACCGATTTGACCCCGGCTCTATCTTCGCTGGCGGCGGAGGAGGGGGTGGAACCATTGCGGCTAAGTTCGCGCGATTTTCATTGAGCGGGGCATCAACGTTCTGGCGCCGCATTTCCGCGCCGCGACAGGAGCAACAAGTCGGCCGCTTCCTCGGCATCCCTGAGAAGCGTCTCGCGCGGCGTGCCTATCCGCCGCGGCACGCGCGGCCGCTTCTTCAACGTGGTCGATCTCGTCAACAAGCTGGAGGCGGAAGCCCGCGCCGGCCGCCAGGGCCGCCTTGCCGACTACCTCGCGCGCATGGACTTCATCGTCCTCGATGAACTCGGCTACCTTCCTTTCGCCCAGTCGGGCGGCCAACTGCTGTTTCATCTTATCAGTCGGCTCTATGAACAGACCTCGGTGATCGTCACCACGAATTTGGCTTTCGGCGAATGGCCCGCCGTCTTCGGCGACGCCAAGATGACCACCGCTCTGCTCGACCGCCTGACCCACCACTGCGAGATCGTCGAGACCGGCAACGAAAGCTGGCGCTTCAAGAACCGCGCCTGAAAGCCCTCCCACCTCGCCATTGTGCCAGCTCAAGCGCACCGCTCTGTCGCTCCTGGGGGCACGGCGCGGCGCGGCGCGCTTGAGCACCAGCCGCCGAGACCTCGCCAAGCCGGAAAAGGGGGCCTTTTTCGACGCCGATCAGGGGTCCCTTTTCAATGCCGATTGACACTCTGGACATCACGAGCTATTCAACACGGAGCGTCGTCGTGTGTTGCCGACGAGCCAAAATCCCTGCACGTTCATGCTGATCATGGTCATCGCGGCCGGTGCCGGACCGTATAGTCTCGATGCAGCGATTTTGAGCTGAATCAATCACCCCATGGGCTAATGCTCGGTCGCGATGTTACCGCGCCGCCGCCCTTATGGCCGGAACTGGCTCAACTTCCCCGTTCTAAGAGCATCGGCATTCGAGGCGGCCGAGCGCTTGCTCGATAGCCGAGCAGGGTGCTCGGGTAGTGACCGCCCCCGTGCCGGAAATGGGCCAGCCTCCGATGTCGCCTGACAGACGCAACGTCCGGGGTTGCCCGTCCCATTTCCAAAACCGGACTGTCCCTTCCCGGCCTTACCGGAACAACGCGATGAAGACCACCTTGTCGCAGTTGAAGATCGTCCGGACAAAGACGTTCATGTAGAACTCCTTGACGGGAATACAGGCATCTGATCAAACGTTATAGGCTCGCTCGGATAGCCGCAAGCGCGGCCATGGCGGCAAGAGATGCGGATGATGAGGCTCTAATGACGGCACAGGGGCTATCTACACAGAGGCGTGGACAGATTGGCGTCAACGTTGTCGAACGAATCGTGCTGGCCCAATGGAAAAGTAGGTGGCAGCAGATTGATGGTAATTGCTCACGTAGCTGACGGTGGCCGTCTCAAGCGACGGCGAATTTCCCATCGATGAGCGCACGGACGGCATCGAAAGCCGTCTGGCCTTTCAGTCGGGCGGTTCCGGTTATGGACCGATATCCGGCATGGATTTGC
>DATGZW010000409.1:0-4593 GCA_035297005.1 Patescibacteria group bacterium | reverse complement strand
GCATGAGATGTCCTTGAAGGCCATGTGGAGCCATGCAGGCCGCGCCAAGGTCGAGACCCATGTCTGCGGCATCGAGGATCTTGACCATGTCTGCATGCCGCTGTGCCGGCTGGATCAGGTCAACCGCTTGCTGTGGGACATCGAGAACCCGCCGTCGAGCGTCAATTTTATCTGACTTCCGGAGCTTCGATCCGCATGGCCGAAATTGACCTTCTGCGCTCCTTGCCCAAGGCCAAGCGCAATGTGACCGAACGCAGCGACGCCAAGGACGCGGCGGTGATCGAAATCTCCAAGCAATTTGGGGAAATGTATTGGGATGGCCCGCGCAGCTATGGGTATGGCGGTTATCGCTATGATGGCCGCTGGCGGGCGGTGGCCCGCGACATCATCGCCCATTTCGGTCTGACCGCTGGCATGCGGGTGCTGGATGTCGGCTGCGGCAAAGGCTTTCTGGTCAAGGATCTGATGCTGGAGCTGCCCGGTCTGGAGGTCTTCGGCCTGGACATCTCGCACTACGCCATCACCCAGGCGCCCGAGGAACTGGCCGGGCGGCTGCATCTGGGCGGCGCCGAGGCGTTGCCTTTCGCCGACAAGTCCTTCGATTGCGTGCTCAGCCTGAACACCATTCACAATCTACCGCGCCGGCGCGCCATCGCCGCTCTGGCCGAGATCGAGCGGGTATCGCGTCAGCGCAGCTTCGTCGTGGTGGACAGCTATTACACTCCCGAGCAGAAGGCCGATTTCGAGCAATGGGCGCTGACCGCCGAGTTCCACGATTATCCCGACGGCTGGCGGCAAGCCTTCGCCGAGGCCGGTTATACCGGCGATTATTTTTGGACGATCCTGGCGTGACGCCACGGGGGCGTTGCGGGTCGGTGCCGGCATGAGGCCCGCCGTCTTTCTCGATCGCGACGGCGTGCTCAACCTGAGCGAGCTGCGCGCCGGCAAGCCCTATGCCCCGCGCCGCTGCGCCGACTTCCAGCTTTACCCCGAAGCGCTGCCCGCCCTGCGGCGGCTGAGCGATGCTGGGTTTCTGCTGATCGTAGTGACCAACCAACCCGATATCGGCAACAACTTGGCTGATCCGGCCGAGGTCGCGGCGATGAACGCTCAGCTGGCGGCGGTTCTGCCGGTGGCCGAGGTGGTGATGTGCCCGCATTCCCAAAGCGCCGGCTGCGCCTGCCGCAAGCCCCGTCCCGGCATGCTGCTTGACGCGGCGCTTCGCCATGATATTGATCTGACGGCTAGCGTCATGGTTGGCGACCGCGCCGGCGATGTTGCTGCGGGTCAGGCTGCCGGGTGCCGCACCATCTGGATCGATCGCGGTTATGCCGAGCCCGCTCCTTCCAACCCCGACCGGATCGTCGCCTCGCTGTCGACAGCGGTGGATGCGATCCTCGCCAATTTTCGCAACGACGTTTCGGGGGATGACATTCAATGACGCGGCTGGACCAGCTCAAGGTCAAAATCTTCGCCGATGGCGCCGATTTCGACAGCATCATGGCGCTTTACGCCAATCCGCTGATCAAGGGCTTCACCACCAACCCGACGCTGATGCGTAAGGCGGGGGTCACCGATTACGCGGCCTTCGCCCGCAAACTGGCCGCCGCCGTGCCGGATCGCCCGTTATCGCTGGAGGTTCTGGCCGATGATTTGCCCAGCATGCAGGCGCAGGCGCAGGTTGTCGCCAGTTGGGGCAAGAACATCAATGTGAAGATCCCGGTGACCACCACCAGCGGCGAATTCACCGGTCCCATCGTCGCCGCCTTGTCGGCGGCGGGGGTGGTGGTCAACGTCACCGCCGTCTTCACCCTGGAGCAAGTCGCGGCGATCACCCAATTGCTGCATCCCGATACGCCGGCCATCGTTTCTGTGTTCGCCGGCCGTATCGCCGACACCGGTGTCGATCCGGTGCCGCTGATGACCGAGGCTGTGCGCATCCTCGCCGCCCGGCCCAAGGCCGAACTGATTTGGGCCAGCCCGCGCGAGCTGCTGAACGTCTTTCAGGCCGACGAGGTCGGGTGCCACATCATCACCGTGACTACCGATCTTCTGGCCAAGCTGGCGCTGGTCGGCAAGCCGCTGGAGGCGTTCTCGCGCGAGACGGTGGATATGTTCTACACCGACGCCATCGCGGCGGGTTACCTGATCAACGTCTGAACAAGAAGGGCCGCGCGCCATGAGTGGAATTCCCATCGCCGTGGTCACCGGAGGAGCTGGTTTCATCGGCTCGCACATGGTCGATCTTCTGCTGGACCGCGGCTTTTGCGTGCGCGTCATCGACAGCTTGGTCGGCGGCCATGAAGGCAATCTGGCCCAGCATCGGGACAACCCGGCGCTGGAATGCCATTGGCAAGACATCCGCGCCTTGTCCGCCGACAGTCCGATCTTCGCCGGGGTCGATTATGTCTTCCACTTCGCCGGCATCGGCGACATCGTCCCCTCCATCGAAGCGCCACTCGACTATATGGACACCAATGTCCAGGGCACCGTGCGCGTGCTGGAATGCGCCCGCGCCGCCGGGGTGAAAAAGCTGGTCTACGCCTCGTCGTCATCCTGCTATGGCTTGGCGGCGGTGCCGACGCGCGAAGATCACCCGATCTCGCCGGAACATCCCTACGCCCTGTCCAAATATCTCGGCGAGCAGGCGGTGTTCCATTGGCACAAGGTCTATAAGCTGCCGGTCAACGCGGTGTGCATCTTCAACGCCTATGGCCCGCGCGTGCGCACCACCGGGGCCTATGGCGCGGTGTTCGGGGTGTTCTTCAAGCAGAAGCTAGCCGGCAAGCCGTTCACCGTGGTCGGCGATGGCAGCCAGAGCCGCGACTTCGTCTATGCCTCGGACGTCGCCCGCGCCTTCCTGCTGGCCGCCACCACCGATATCAGCGGCCAGCGTTTCAATTTGGGCGGCAATAACCCGCAATCGGTCAATCGTCTGGTCGAGCTGCTGGGCGGCGACGTCGTCTATGTTCCCAAGCGCCCCGGCGAGCCGGATTGCACCTGGGCCGACACCGCCAAGATCGAAGATCAACTGGGCTGGACGCCGCAAATCTCATTCGAGGACGGCGTGCGCCGCATGGTCGCGGACATCCACCTGTGGGACAATGCGCCGCTGTGGGAACCCGACAGCATCGCCAAAGCCACCGAGACCTGGTTCAAATATCTGGGCGACCGCACCTGACATTTCCTTCCGGATAGACCCGTCATGATCTCTTCGCTGAACGAAGCCTACCACCACAAGGTGAAGACCGCCGAGGAACTGGCGGCGATCCTTGGCCCGCGCCCGCGCGAGAAGACCGCCATCATGTGCCACGGGGTGTTCGACGTGGTGCATCCCGGTCATCTGCGCCACCTGATCTATGCGAAGAGCAAGGCCGACATCCTGATCGCCAGCCTGACCGCCGACATGCACATCGCCAAGGGCACCTATCGCCCGCATGTGCCGCAGGATCTGCGGGCGCTCAATCTGGCGGCGTTCGAGGTGGTGGATTATGTGGTCATCGACGCGCATGAGACGCCCATCGCCAACCTGAAGCAGATCCAGCCCGACTATTTCGCCAAGGGCTATGAATACACGGCGGGCGGTCTGCCGCCCAAGACCCAGGAGGAAGTGGACACCGTCGCCGGTTATGGCGGCGAGGTGCTGTTCACCCCCGGCGACATCGTCTATTCGTCGTCCAAGCTCATCGAGATGCAGCCGCCGAATCTGAAGACGGAAAAGCTGCTGATTCTGATGGACATGGTCAACCTGACCTTCGACGATCTGCGCCAGACCTTGGCGAAGTTCCCCGGCAAGCGGGTGCATGTGGTCGGCGACACCATCGTCGACAGCCTGACCGACTGCACCATGATCGGTGGGCAGACCAAGACTCCGACCATGTCGGTGCTGTTCCAGGAAAAGACCGACTTCATCGGCGGGGCCGCCGTGGTCGCCGAGCATCTGCGCGCCGCCGGAGCCGAGGTGGTGTTCTCGACCGTGCTGGGCAACGACTCGATGAAGGACTTCGTGCTGGAGGGGTTGAAGAAATCCGGCGTCGATTGCCGCGCCGTCATCGATCCGACCCGCCCGACCACCAACAAGAACGCCATCGTCGCCGGAGGCTACCGCCTGCTGAAGGTGGATACGTTGGATAACCGCTCGATTTCGGACAAAATCCGCAAGACCTTGACCAAGGCGATCAAGGACGTGCCCGCCGACGCCGTGGTGCTGTCGGACTTCCGCCACGGCATCTTCAACAGCCGCACCATCCCCGGTCTGGTCGCCGCCATCCCCAAGGGGGCGTTCAAGGTCGCTGATAGTCAGGTCGCCAGCCGCTGGGGCAATATCGTCGAATTCCAGGATTTCGACCTGATTACCCCCAACGAACGCGAAGCCCGCTTCGCCCTGGCCGATCAGGATTCCGGCGTGCGTCCGCTGGCGGCGCGGCTGTACGATCAGGCGCACTGCAAGACCTTGATCCTGAAACTGGGGGATCGCGGCGTGTTGACCTATCGCTCCGCCAACCACGAGGCGCTCGATTCGTTCTTCGTCGTCGACAGCTTCGTCGACCGCGTCGTCGATGCCGTGGGGGCTGGCGACGCGCTGCTGTCCTA
>DATGZW010000408.1:0-4781 GCA_035297005.1 Patescibacteria group bacterium | reverse complement strand
CGTTTAAAAAAATCAACGAGATCCGTCTATTTTTTCACCCAATTGCCCCGCCAGGCACCGCCGCGCCGCGTTAACAATGGCCGTGTGATAATTGTATTTTTTATATATTAACGTCCGTATAAGAGTATTTATACGCTTATTTTCTAAGCATTAAGAGCCTAGGGAGGGTGAATCCGCCCCCTTAACCGACCCGCTGGCCCGTCATGAGGGCTGCTCTCCCGCCCTTTTTCTCGGAACCGCGCCACTCGCATAAATGGCGTAGAGCCTTGTGGTTTTGTCGCATCTCGTCAAAATCCGAGACCCACTGGAAGCGTATGACTGTTTAAAATATCAGCGATCTGCCTATATTCTGGGCTCAAATAATGGGCAGTTCTGGCTGGCATGTGTTTTTTGCATTGGTGCTTGTTGATTTTTTTAAACGCTGCTATCGTTTTTCCAACACAGCAATGGAGCCCCGGCCGCCACAAGGCGGGCAAAGGGCGGAATGGCACTGGAGTTCCGGGATGGCGGACAGCGATATCCTTGTTCAATTTTCTGCCGTGCAGAAAACCTATGACGGCGTGCAGCTTGTCGTAAAAGACCTCAACCTCGACATCCGCCGCGGCGAATTCCTGACCCTGCTTGGTCCGTCGGGATCGGGCAAGACCACCACCTTGATGATGCTGGCCGGCTTCGAGGTTCCCACCCATGGCGAAATCCGCCTGGGCGGCCGCGCCATCAACAGCATGCCGCCGCATAAGCGCAACATCGGCATGGTGTTTCAGAACTACGCCCTGTTCCCGCATATGACGGTGGCCGAGAACGTCGCCTTCCCGCTCAGTGTCCGCAAGGTGTCCAAGGCCGACATCGGCGCGAAGGTCAAGCGCGCCCTGGACATGGTTCGCCTGTCCGAATTCGGCAGCCGCCATCCGGCGCAGTTGTCGGGCGGCCAGCAACAGCGCGTGGCCCTGGCCCGTGCGCTGGTGTTCGAACCCGAACTGGTGCTGATGGACGAGCCGCTTGGCGCGCTCGACAAGCAATTGCGCGAACATATGCAGATGGAAATCAAGCATCTGCATGAACAGCTCGGCCTGACGGTGGTCTATGTCACCCACGACCAGTCCGAGGCGCTGACCATGTCCGACCGGGTGGCGGTGTTTAACGACGGCATCATCCAGCAAATCCAATCGCCGAGCCGGCTGTACGAGGAGCCGATGAACTCCTTCGTCGCCAATTTCATCGGCGAGAACAACAACCTTGACGCCGAGGTGGTCGGCATCGACGGCGACACCTGTTCCGCCCGGCTGATCGGCGGCGAAGTCATTCACGCCACCCGCGTCAACGTCACCACCCCCGGCCAGCGCACGACTTTGTCGCTACGCCCCGAGCGCCTGTATGTCGGCCAAGCCCCCGACGGCGTCGCCAACAAGCTGACCGGAAAAGTGGTCGAGACGATCTATCTCGGCGACCATTTGCGCGTGGTCATGGAGGCCGCCGGCAACCCGCAAATCATGGTCAAGATGCAGGCCCGTCCGCATCTGCCGCAGCCTCAGCATGGCGACAGCATCGAGCTGTCATTCCGCGCCGAGGACTGCCGTGCCCTCGACCCGGTCAAGCGGACGGCATCGCTGGACCTGTAATCATCTTCCGTAATGACAACGCAGAGGTTTCCCGCATGAAAAAGCAGCTTGTCTCTCTCGCCGCGATGGCCGGCGCCGCGCTGTGTGTCGCCGCCTCTCCCGCCATGGCCCACGATCTGGCGGTGGTGTCTTGGGGCGGCGCGCTTCAAGACGCCCAGAAGGCGGTGTACTTCACCCCATTCCAGGCCCAGAGCGGCCTTAAGATGACCGATGAGCCGTGGGATGGCGGCGTCGGCGTGTTGCGCGCCAAGATCCAGGGCGGCAACGCCAATTGGGACGTGGTCGAAGTCGAATCGGAAGAACTGGCGCTGGGTTGCGAAGAAGGGCTGTTCGAAAAGCTCGATTACAGCAAGATCGGCGGCAAGGACGCCTATCTGCCGGCTGCCGTCAGCGAGTGCGGCGTCGGCAACATCGTCTATGACTTCATCATCGCCTATGACGGCGACAAGCTGAAGGACGGGCCGAAGAACTGGTCCGACTTCTTCGACACCAAGACGTTTCCCGGCAAGCGCGCCCTGCGCCAAGGCCCGAAGACCAATCTGGAAATCGCCCTGATCGCCGATGGGGTGAAGCCGCAGGATGTCTATAAGGTGTTGCGCACCGAAGAGGGCGTCGAGCGCGCCTTCAAGAAGCTCGACAGCATCAAGCCCGATCTGATCTTCTGGAAAGCTGGCGCCCAGCCGCCGCAATTGCTGGCCTCGGGCGAAGTGGCCATGACCTCGGCCTATAACGGCCGCATCACCGCCGCCAACGACAAAGACAAGAAGAACTTCAAGATCGTCTGGGATGGCGCTCTCTACACCATCGATTCCTGGGTGATCCTCAAGGGCAGCCCCAACCAGGATGCCGCTTACAAGTTCCTCGACTTCGCCGGCAAGGCCGAGAACCAGAAAAGCCTGCCCAATTATGTCGCCTATGGCGTCACCAACGCGGCGGCGACGTCTTTGGTCGATCCCAAGCTGATGCCGGTTCTGCCGACCGCTCCCGCCAACATGGCGAATGTGGAAGCGATCGACGATTCGTTCTGGCTGGAAAACCTTGACCGGTTGACCGAGCGCTTCAACAAGTGGGCGGCAAAATGAGCAATATGGGCGGGGTTTCGGCCCCGCCCGCCGATGCGGTCTTGAGCGACACGTCTTCGCTCAAGACCCGTCTGCGGCGGGCGGAGCGCATGCGCAAGGTGACGGCGTTCGGTCTGGTCGCGCCACTCTTGCTGTTTATCGTCATCACCTTCGTCGTCCCCATCGGCTCGATGCTGTGGCGCAGCGTCGACGATAGCGAACTGTCGACGGTCATGCCGCATACGCTGGCGACCTTAAAGAAATGGGATGGCCATGCCCTGCCCGGTGACGAGAGTTTCCGCGCTTTGGCCGCCGATCTGACCGTCGCCCATGATGCCGGCACCGCCAATGTCGCGGCACGGCGGCTCAATTACGATATTAACGGGCTGCGCAGCCTGATCATGACAACCGCCCGCAAGGTGCCCGCCCTGGACTCCGCTGATCCGCGCGCCGCCTTCATCGGGCTGGACCCGCGCTGGGGCGATATCGCCACCTGGGGCGCGATCAAGCGGGCGCGCGGGCCGCTGACCGACTTCTATCTGTTGGCCGCCGTCGATCTGCAACGCGACGCCACCGGAGCCATCACCCGCACCCCCGCCGACCACGCCATCTATCAAGACGTGCTGATCCGTACTTTCCGCATCAGCCTGACGGTGACGCTGCTGTCTTTGGTGCTGGGCTTCCCGGTGGCCTATCTGCTGTCGACCCAGCCGGCCAAGATCGCCAACATCCTGCTGATTCTGGTGCTGCTGCCGTTCTGGACGTCGCTGCTGGTGCGCACCGCCGCCTGGGTGGTGCTGTTGCAGAACGAGGGCATCGTCAACCATCTGCTGATCTGGCTGGGTATCATCGACCATCCGCTACGGCTGATTTACAACAGCTTCGGCGTGCATGTGGCGATGGTCCATGTGCTGCTGCCATTCATGATCCTGCCGCTTTACGCCACCATGAAAGCCATTTCGCCGGTCTATATGCGCGCCGCCGCCTCGCTGGGCGCGCCGCCGGCCACCGCGTTCCTGCGCGTCTATCTGCCGCAATGCCTGCCCGGCATCGCCGCCGGTTGCCTGGTCGTCTTCATCCTGTCGATCGGCTACTACATCACGCCGGCATTGGTGGGCGGAGCCGCCGATCAGATGCTGAGCTATTTCATCGCCTTCTTCGTCACCGACAGCGTCAACTGGGGCATGGCCTCGGCGCTCGGAGCCGTCCTGCTGACGGCGACCCTGGTTCTGTACGCCGTTTACAGCCAGTTGGTCGCCAGCGGCAGTGTCCGCATGAAAAAGTGAGGGCCACGCCATGAGCACCGCACACCAACCGACCACCGCTTCGCAAACCATCGGCACCTGGGTCACCTGGACCCTGGGCGTGCTGGTGCTGTTCTTCCTGATGGCGCCGATTCTGGCCATCGTGCCGCTGTCGTTCAGTTCGGGGAACTTCCTTACCTACCCGCTGCCGGGGCTGTCGCTACGCTGGTACGAGGAACTGCTGACCTCGGACAAATGGATCCCGGCCTTACGCAACAGCATGATCGTCGGCACCTCGGCCACCACCGCCGCGACGATCCTGGGAACCTTGGCCTCGCTGGGGCTCAATCGGGCCAACTTCCCGATGAAGCCGTTGGTCATGGGCCTGTTGCTGTCGCCGATGATCGTGCCGATGATCATCACCGCCGTCGGCGTCTATTTCTTCTTCGCGCCGCTGGGACTGACCAACAGCTATACCGGCCTGATCCTGGCCCATACCGCCTTGGCGTCGCCGTTCGTCATCATCACCGTGTCGGCGACCTTGCAGCATTTCGACATGACCATGGCCCGCGCCGCGGCCAGCCTGGGCGCGCCGCCGATGACGACGTTCTTTCGGGTGATCCTGCCGATCATCCTGCCGGGCGTCGCCTCGGGGGCTCTGTTCGCCTTCGCCACCTCGTTCGACGAGGTGGTGGTGGCGCTGATGATTGCCGGCCCCGAACAGCGCACTTTGCCGCGTGAGATGTTCAGCGGCATCCGCGAGAGCATCAACCCGACCATCACGGCGGTGGCGACGGTGCTGATCCTGACCTCGATCGTTCTGCTGTGCTGCCTGGAGGCCTTGCGCCGACGCGGCG
>DATGZW010000407.1:0-3279 GCA_035297005.1 Patescibacteria group bacterium | reverse complement strand
TGGTGATGCAGGGGATATCGTTGGCCTCGCACTGATCGGCCACCGGGTTGACCGTTTCCGGCGTGTTGCCCGCCACCATCAGGTCAATTTGGTTCGACAGGATGAGTTCGCCCGCCACTTCCGCCGCGCGATTGGGGTTGGACTGGCTATCCTTGTGAATGATCTCAACCGCATAGCGGGTGCCGTTGATCTCGATGCCGTCCTTCACCTTTTCCCGCACCTGGGCGAGAACGAAATCGTCGGATTCGGCGAATACCGCCAGAGGGCCCGTCGTCGGGCTGACGAAGCCGATACGAATCGGCCGCGCGGCAAAAGACGAGCGCAACGGCAGAGCCGAAAAGGCTGTCGCCGCACCCAACATTTGAAGGACTTGACGGCGATTTGGGGTCAGAAACTTGCTCGGACCAAAATTGTCATCCATGACATTGCCTCCCAAGGCATTTGATTATTGAATGATGGCTTGTGCCATCTTGTGCCGTGCCATCTCCGCTCTTGGTTGAATTAAGGCGCGAGATATTTCACGGGCAGAACGTTAGACAAAGCTTCCACGTCACCGCCTGAATGGCAGTCGATGAGAGAAGATATGTGACGAATGAGAGAGGTGCTGTTAGTTCTGTCGGGAGAAGTCGATTCGCGCTCTAAACGTTCTGGTGACGTTGCAACGCGGGCAACTGGAATTGCCTTGGACAGATAAGATGTCGTGTCTTGGTGACATGTCGCTCCCCTCCCCCAGCCTGTTTTTTGTTTGGCGTTGCAGGCCGAGCCGTGCTTCGGATCGGTTCTGCCGCTTGCACATGGCGGTATGCGAATGTCATCATTTTTGATATCGGCGGTCAACAAAAATGTCGATATTTTTAAAAAACACGATCTTTTGGGGCGCTACGGTCCCCCCTCCCGTGCCTGCTCGACCCACAGCCGCTGAAACGTCTCCAACTCGCCTCGGTTGAGGTCCGGCACCGCCGCATATTTCTGCTCGCCGCATCCGCATATGACGGGAACGGTGGTGGTCGGCGGCAATTGAGCCCGACGCGAATGGGACTCCCTCGGCAGAGATACGGATCGGCGCGGGGGCATCACCCATATTGAAAGTCTTCAGCCCAGGGAGTCCAGGAGTCCCGCCATGTCGCTTCGCATCAATGATCAAGCGCCCAACTTTACCGCCGAGACCACCGAGGGGACGATTACCTTCCACGAATGGATGGGTGACAGTTGGGTGATTCTGTTCTCTCATCCCAAGGACTTCACCCCCGTTTGCACGACCGAGTTGGGTTACATGGCCGGTCTTAAATCGGCGTTCGACGCGCGCAACACCAAGATCATCGGGCTGAGCGTCGATCCGGTCGAAAATCATCGCAAATGGCTGAAGGACATTGAGGAGACGCAAGGCCACGCCATCAACTATCCGCTGATCGGCGATCCATACCTCAAGGTCGCCAAGCTTTACGACATGCTGCCCGGCGGTACCGGCGAGACAGCGGAAGGCCGCAGTCCGGCCGATAATGCCACGGTGCGTTCGGTCTTCGTGATTGGCCCCGATAAGAAAATCAAAGCCATGCTGACCTATCCCATGAGCACCGGGCGGAATTTCGACGAGGTGTTGCGCCTGTTGGATTCCTGCCAGCTCACCGCCAAGTATCAGGTGGCGACCCCAGTCAACTGGACTCAGGGCGACCATGTCATCATCGTTCCATCGGTCTCCGACGCTGATGCCAAGGTCAAATTCCCGGAAGGCTGGACGGCGCCCAAACCTTATCTGCGCATCGTGCCGCAGCCGCATTAGAGGCGGATGAGGCTAACGTAAGGTATGAACCGGCGTCGAAGATAGGCCACCACCCTATTTTGGTGCGGCTGCACTCCAACTCGGCGGAAATCCGCTTGCTACCCCAGCATCGCCGACACCTCGTCCGGCTCCAGCATTCTGTCCCTCCGCGGAGCGTCGTCCCGCGGAGTCGCATCCGTTTCAACCCAAGCGTCCATGGCCTCTTCCTCCTATGCGGAGGGGCAAGTTTTCAATGGCGGAAGGGGATCAGTTTTCCATGGCGCCTGACACCAGACAGGAGAGCCCGCTATCGGCTGCTTCTCCGGAAAGAAGCCGCGCAGCCTTCTTCTCAGAAGCGAACGGGCGCTCGTGGAAAATTCAAAGTCAGAAAAGATTATAAAACGACCGTTTCATCAAATATCTACAAGTGTAAAATAGCCCATCCGCGCATGATTTGGCGAACGGATGGTTTGTGGATAGTCTGAGAGCGACCGATCCGGAGGCGAGTCACGAGAGGCATTCCGCAAACGAAGTTAATGCCAGATAGCCTCACATTGGCGGATCGGCGCGGATTTCCTGTGGTTTCAGGCGCACCACTCAGCGTCAAGAATCCCCCACCTCACCCGCCGATGACCGCCCTCACCTGCCCGGCCCGCTTGACCAGCCCCCACCGGCAGGCCTCCGGCGCGGCGCAGTTCTCCACAGCGGCAAGGAAGCCGCTCCCGGCTTCCAGACATTGCTCGATGGCCCTTGCCCGCGCCGACGCCGATAACCCGCAGGCGATGGCGAAAGCGGTCACCGCGTCGCCGAGGGCCGGCGGGGCGATGGCGCGTTCCAAGTCAAGGCCGCCGAGGTTGCAGGCGGAGACGATGTTGTGCTCGTCCCAGGCCCGCATCGGCGCCGGATCGTAGACGGGGGCCAGACCGCACTGCGCGCGGCTGCCGAGCAGGGCCAGATTGCGCAGATGCAGATCGCCGTTGCCGATCAACAGGGATATCAGGACGTGGCGGAACAATTGTTCCGCCGCCGCTGCACGGTCAAGGTCGGGCAGGATGTTGGGCATCCGCAGGGCGGCGGAGACCATCTCGTAAGGGGCGGCGTTGGCGGTGGTGACGCGCCCTCCTCTGCCCCGCGCGGTCGCCTCGAACAGGATCGAGAACAGCGATTCCATTGGCGTGGCGGATCCATCCGCGCCGATGTCGATGCGCTCGACCAGCAGCAGCGGGCGGAACTCCGGCGGGCGCAGCACCCAGATTCGCGGCACCGGCAGACCGGCGGCGGCGCAAGCGGCATAGGCCAGCCCTTCCAGCTCGACGATGCCGTCATAGCCGCTGGGTTCAACCTTGACGACGACCGCCACGCCCGACCGGGAGGCCGGGGCGCCGCCGCCGAGATCCAGGGTAATTTGGTCGGTGGCGGGATCGAAACGGGCCAGCACCTTGGGCATCATGCCGCCCACACTGGGCAGTGCCGCCGGGCGGCCGCCGCCGAGGAAATCAGCAGGCTGCATGGCGGTCGAA
>DATGZW010000406.1:0-2567 GCA_035297005.1 Patescibacteria group bacterium | reverse complement strand
AAGGCAGCACGTAACACCTTAATTACAGTGTTGGCGAAACCGCGTGGATAGCCGTGACAAGCACGGCTATGACGAGAAAGGGTTGATCGATACCCTAAATCAGCCCCCGCTCCCGCACCACTCGCGCCACATCCTCGGCGGCGTTGAGCGGAGGGTGACGCCACGGCGTGGTGTCGCCGCCCAAGGGGCGGGCATAGCCTTGCTCGAACAGCAGCTCATGCAGGCGGGCATGCTTGGCGTTGACCATGCCGGGCGGCGAGAAGATGTAGACCGGCCCGCCATTGGCGCAGGCCTCGGAACACATGTTCATCGAATCCCCGGTCACCACGATAGCGTCGGCCAGCGCCAGGAAGCCCAGATAGGGGTTCTCGGTATCGGGACGCCAGCAGTGCAGGTGATGCGGCGCGCGCAGGCCGGCGGCGATCACCGCTTCGGCCTCGGGCTCGGTGCGGCGGCTGGTGGTCGCCAGGATCGACGCGCCCAAGGCTTCGGCCAGCCGGTTGGCGCCGTCCACCAGTTCCCGCGCGCGGTCGGCGCCGAAACGGTAATCCTTGGTGGTGCCGCCGACCACCAGCAGCAGATACGGCCCTGGCAAATGGGCGATACGCGGCTGCCACAGCGCCCGTTCAGCGGCCAGCAGATGCGGCACCGCCCGATGGCACGATCCCATGCTATGCACCACATTGGCCCATTCGGGCGACTCGTCGTGACGGGGAATGGCGATCAAGTCGAATTCGGCGCGGCCCGGCCAACCGGGATCCATGATCTGCACCAGCCGGGTACCGAACTTGCGCTTGAACCAGCGGGCCAGCGGGGCGGTGCGACGGCCGGCGCCGATCACCAGCTCCGGCCATCGCGGCTCCAGCTTCTTGCGACACTCGCGGGTCAGTCCGCGCCGGCTGGACCAGCGGATCAGATTATGCGCCTCGCCCCAGGCGGTATAGGCGACATCCAGCACAAAGAACGGCTCGCCCAACGCCTCGGCCACGCCGACCGCCTGCGCCACATTGCCCGGCCGGTCGTCCGCCAGAACCCAAACTCTTTCGCCCGCCATCGACGCTAAACCTTTTGTGCCCGGCGCAGGGCTTACGACCTTGGCCCCAACCTTGTCAACCCATCCGGATAACGGCCTTGCCATGCGCCGCGACGGCCCCACCTTCATCCAGGCAGCACCCCATCGTCAGGAGGGCCAAGCGATGCCGACAACCGCGAATTACGAGCAAGTGACCGACATTCTGGGCCGTGGCGACGATCTTCGGCTGACCCAGATCATCGGCACCGGAGCCACCCCCGCCGAAATCATCGAAGCCAAACGCTGGGCCAGCGGCGATAAACGCACGCTAGGCGACAACCAACCTCTGCGCGCCGCCGTGGTCAGCCAAGTCTGCGACATCCTGAGCGCCGAGGAGCCGGACTGGTACGATCTTTAAGAGTGACGCGACGGGGTCGCCGCCCCGTCGCATCTGCGAAACTCTACTTCCCCTCGAACACCGGCCGGCACTTGGCGGCAAAGGCCGCCATGCCTTCAGCGTAGTCGTCGGTGGTCAGGAAATCATAAGCCTGATCCAGATCGGCGTCGGTCAGCGGGGCGGTGTCTTTCAGCCGGCGGACGAAGGACTTGTGCCAACGGTTGACCAAGGGGGCGTTGGCGGTGATGCGTTTGACGGTGGCCTGAACCTCGTCCTCCAGCGCGTCGTCGGCGACGACGCGGTTGACCAAACCCATGGCCAGGGCTTCCTGGGCGCCGAAGACGCGGGCTTCCAGCAGGATCTCCAAAGCGCGGGCGGTGCCGACCAAGGCCTGGATGGCGGCAATTTCGGGATGGCCCATGCACACCGAAATCTTGCCGACCGGCACGCCGAACTTGCCCGACGCCGCCGAGACGCGGATATCGCATTGCGCCGCCAGTTCCAGCCCACCGCCGACGCAGGGACCGTAGATTTGGGCGATGGTCGGGTGCGGACAGGCGGCGACGGCGGCCAAAGCGCGGCGCATCACGACGTCATAGGCTTTGGCCTGAGCGGCGGTGGCCCGGTCGGTTTCAAATTCGGTGATGTCGGCACCCGGCGCGAAGGCCAATTCCCCAGCCCCGCGCAGCACCACGCAACGCACCGTATCGTCGGCGGCCAGCGCGTCGAAGGCATCGCTCAGACCCCGCCAAATCGGCAGATTAAGGGCGTTCATGCGGTCGGGGCGGTTCAGCACCACCGTGGCGACGGCCCCGTCACGATGGATTTCAATCACATTCGTCATGCTGCGCCCTCACCCTTCCTGTTGCACCGGCGGCCCTTTGGCCCTATACCCCCGCGCAGGGGATCCTTTTTCTATAGCCCATTGCGACGGGCCTGGGAATTGGCTCCCGCATTCTCAATCAACCATTGCCGCCCGGGGATGGAGCCATGTCCATACAGACCGTTTCTCGTACGCCGGAGCAAAAGCAGGCCGGCTTGACCACCGCCCGCATTCTGCTTGAAATCGGCGCCGTCAACTTTCGGCCCGAGGAGCCCTACACCCTGACCTCGGGATGGAAGAGCCCCGTTTACGTCGATATCCGCAAGGTCATCTCG
>DATGZW010000405.1:0-3589 GCA_035297005.1 Patescibacteria group bacterium | reverse complement strand
ATCGTTCATGTGGCAAATCAGATACGGCAACTGACGACACACCTTAGATGGCGGCGGCGAAGAAGCTTTCGTCTCCCCGCGGGCCGTGGAAGGATCTGTGCAATTCGGCCAGCAACCGCTGTTTCCACTCGGCGAATTCCGGGCCTGTGCGGTCACGTGGACGGGCCAAAGGCGGCTGAACGATCTCTTGAATATGTCCCGCCCCCGGCTGCATGACGGCGATGCGGTCGGATAGCACCAGCGCCTCCTCGATGTCGTGGGTGACCAGCACCATGGTTGGGCGGTCTATAGGCCCACAGCTCCAAAAGATGCTCCTGAAGATCGTAGCGGGTCAATGCGTCCAAAGCACTGAACGGCTCGTCCAGCAGCACCGACGGGCGGCCGACCAGGGCGGCGCGTTGGGCCATGCCTTCCGACAACTCGCGCGGCCAGTGACCGCCGAACTGAACATCACATCGACCAGCGGCGGCAGGCCGCCGATGCGGGCGGTCTGCTTGGCGCTTGCCAAATCGATGACGGCGATGCGGCCGGAAGCGGCCTCGACCACGGCCAGCTTCGCTCCGTCCGGGCTGACCAGCAGGCGGTCGGGGGTAAAGTCGAGGTTCAGCGATTGCATGTGTGTCGTCGCCAAATCGGCCACCACCATGCGCGGCGATTAGCCGTCCACAGCGACCAGCTTGGCCTGCTGCGCTGATAGCTCGATTTGGCGCGGCGTCAGGCCAAGGTCTAGTTGACCAGTGATCTTATCGGTGGTGATGTCGATCACGCTGACGGTTGACGATTCGGCGCTGGGGACGAAGACGTAATGTTGCACATCGCCAAATCCCGGTTCGGCGAACAGCGGCCCGCTCAGGCCGAGCAAAGCGAGGGCCAACACCCCGCAGAGCAGTGCTTGGCGAGCGGATGGGATTGAGCGCATTGTTCTTCTTTTGATGGTCGCCCTGAAGCTATCATAATCAATGGTGCAGATGGACAGTTGGTGTAATTCACAAAATAATTCTGCATTATACGAGCGTGTGTAGTATGCCTGAAAAATGCTCAAATTTTTCGGACAATGCCCCTTGGGCAGCGCGATCCTGGTTTCCGTTCTCTTTGGCCGAGCTGAGCGAAAATGACCCCATTGACCTATTCCGACGCCAAAATTCGCGGCATCCTGTCCAGCGTGAAGACCATTGCCATGGTCGGAGCCTCGGCCAATTGGAACCGGCCCAGCTATTTCGTCATGAAGTATCTGCAAGGCAAAGGCTATCGGGTGATCCCGGTCAACCCCGGCATCGTCGGTCAAGAGCTGTTGGGCGAGACGGTGTTCGCCACCCTGGCCGACATCCCCGATCCGGTGGATATGGTCGATATGTTCCGCCAATCCTCGGCGGCCCCCGCCATCGTCGCCGAAGCCATCGCCATCGGCGCCCGCGTGGTGTGGATGCAACTGGGCGTGCGCCATGACGAAGCCGCCGCCACCGCCGAAGCCGCCGGGTTGCAGATGGTCATGGACCGCTGTCCGAAGATCGAATTCGGCCGCTTGGGCGGCGAGTTGTCGTGGTGCGGCGTCAACACCGGCATCATCCACAACCGCGCGCCAGAGGCTCCAGTCGATCGGTAGGGCAAGGCCAAACGGGCGGAACTGCCGCGCAATTTGGAGTATGGCTTCGCCACCAAGGCCCGCGCCGTTGCCTTGCGCGATTTCGGCCCGGCCATGGCGCCGATGAACGCCTTCCTGACGCTGACCGGGATCGAAACCCTGCCGCTGCGCATGGAGCGCCATGTCGCCAATGCGCGGAAGGTGGCGGAGTTCCAGGATGGACATCCGCGCGTCGCCTGGGTGTCCTATGCCGGGCTGGCGAACAGTCCCTACCGCGCATTGGCCGAAAAATACCTGCCGGCCGGAGCGGGCTCGGTGTTCACCTTCCGCGTCAAGGGCGGCTTCGAGGCGGGGGCGCGTGTGGTCGAAGCAGTGCGGTTGTTCTCGCACCTCGCCAATGTCGGCGACACCCGCAGTTTGATCCTGCATCCGGCCTCGACCACCCATCGCCAACTGTCTGACGAGCAGCGCGTGGCGGCGGGGGCCGGACCCGACGTCATCCGCCTGTCGGTCGGGCTGGGAAACCGCCGACGACCTCATCCGCGATCTGGACATGGCTCTGGCGGCGGTGTGACGGTGCTTTGTGTAAAGTGTCGCACGGGTTTACGCAGCCGCCCGAAACAGCAATTTAAGGTGGTGGCTACGTGGGCGGGATCATCTCCCCACGTAGCCATCCTGATTGACGAAGTCAGGCGGTCGCTTCGATTTCGTCGAAGCCCTTGACCTTGTAGATCACCAGCGAGACGATCCAGCCTGCGACGAACAGGCCGATGATGCCGTAGCCCAGCAGGCCGAAGTTGTCGTTGACCGTGCCGACCAACTCCCAGAAGCTACCCTCCATCTTGAACTGGTCGCCGATCAGGCCCAGCGTTTCGATGCCGCCGACCACCACCGCCACCATCACCGACAGCGAGGTGATGGTCAGGTTGTAGTACAGCTTGCGCACCGGCTTGACGAAAGCCCAGCCATAGGCGCCCAGCATCAGGATGCCGTCGGCGGTGTCGACCAAGGCCATGCCGGCCGAGAACAGGGCCGGGAACACCATGATTGCCCAGGGCGACAGGCCGTCGGAGGCGCCCGAGGCGGAGATGCCCAGCAAGCCCACCTCGGTGGCGGTGTCGAAGCCCAAGCCGAACAGCAGACCCAGACCGAACATGTGCCAGCTGCGGCCGATCAGACGGAACAGGCGGCGGAACAGGCGCGACATCAGGCCGCCGCCGGCCAGCAGCATGTCCAAGTCCTCATCGGCCAGAATCTTGCCGTTCTTGACGCTTTGGAAGCTCTTCCAGGTGTTGACCAGGATGATCAGATTGGCGCCGGCGATGGCGAACAGGAAGAAGGCGGAAACGCTGGTGCCGACCAGCCCGCCGATGGCCTTCATGTCCTCGAAGCGGTCCTGCAGGGCCGAGGTGGTCACGGCCACCAGCAGGGACAGCAGAACGACGATGGTCGAATGGCCCAGCGAGAAGAACAGCCCCACCGAGACGGGGCGCTTGCCCTCCTGCATCAGCTTGCGGGTGACGTTGTCGATGGCGGCGATATGGTCGGCATCCACGGCATGGCGCAGGCCGAAGCTGTAGGCCAGCAGGGCGGTGCCCATCAGCAGCGGATAATTGTGGAAGGCCACGAAGGCCCAGACCCAGGCCAGGACATTGAGGGCGATCAGCACCAAGCCGACGCCGGTCACTTTGCCGAGCAGGTTGCCCGAGTCGTCATTAAAAATTCTGGAAAGCATCTCAAATTACTCCCTTCCGCGCACCCACCGTGCCGGAAACAGGGGCCGCGAGATAGAGCGGGAAACGGCAACCGCCGATCCCGCCGCCCACTGCGGCCGGTTACGTGATGATGGGCAGGTCTCCTGGCTCGCGGGTCGTTGTTCCGGCGCCCAGCCTTCCCGGTTTCCCAGTGGCCTTACGGACGCGGACTCGCCGCTCACAGTTGCGGGGGCAGCCACGGATCGGATCCCTGCTGGGGTCGTCCCTACCGTGTTCCCTTTTGATCCAGCAG
>DATGZW010000404.1:0-3313 GCA_035297005.1 Patescibacteria group bacterium | reverse complement strand
GACGATGTCCATCGGCACCGGGCGATGCACCGTCGAGACCCGGTCCGCCTTGGCCAGCAGCAACAGATTGGGCCGCCGCAGGAACGCCCCCACCTCCGGCGGCATCGCCGCCAGATCGCGCCCTTCGTCGAACACCCGCAAACCCGGATCGCGCAGAAGACCCAGACCGCTGGAGGGGTCGACATGAATGCGGCCATCCGCCGGATCGAAGTCGATCTCGCGCACGCCGAGCAAGGTGAAGTGGTCGTCGAACAGCCAATGCAGAAAGTCGCGGGCTTCCTGCGCTTCGGCGGGCTCGATGCCGGCGGGGACGACGGCCAATTCGCCGAAGGCGTCGCGCAGACGTTCGCGCATGGGGAACCAGTCCTCGACGGCGGCGCGCACATCGGCCAGGACGGCGGTCAATTGCTCGGCCAACAGCGCATTGGCGGCGGCGGGGCGGCGCTCGATTTCGATATGCATCACCGATTCGAGCCGCGCGCCCGGCGCCGACCCGTCCAGGATGTCGAGCAGACCTCCCTCGGCGTCGCGCAGCACGGTGAGGATCGGATGTACCACCAACCGCAAGCCGATCTCCAGCCGTTGCAAGGCGGCGGTCAGGCTGTCGACGAGGAACGGCATGTCGTCGTTGACGAGTTGAATGACGCTGTGTTCGCAGTCCCAGCCGCCTTGTTCCGGGCCGGGCTGATAGACGCGCAGCTTGGGCGATCCGGGCAGGCGCTGGCGGGCGAAGGCGAACAGCGCCATCACCGAACCGTACAGCGCCTCGGGCTCGCGCCGCAGGATGTCTTCGGGGGAGACATTGGCGTAATAGGCCCGCCACAGGCGTTCGGCGGAGCCTTGCGCGGCGGGGGCGAGCCGCGAGCGGATCAGCGCCACTACCTTTTCGACCAAGGAGTCCTTCAGGTGATCGCAATGCGTGGCCATGGCCGATGTCTCCTGTGAAGCCTGGGTGTCTTCTGATTGCCAGAAGCCGTTTTTGTTTGCGCTTGGCCGCATCGAGGCGGCAGGCGTCGGGCAAAGTCCGTCCATCGGCGGTAGGTCATGCCGCCATCGTGATCGTGTGCCGGAGATGTCGTTGCTTATAAAGAAGGTGGGCGGCGCGCTGCGAGTGCAGGAAAGCGCGCCGCCCCCGTGGCCGTCAGGCCGCGGTGACCAATTCTTCCAAAGCCGTTTCCAGAATGTCCAAGCCCTCGTTGAGGATGGCGTCGGAGGCCGTCAGCGGCGGCAGGAAGCGGATCACATTGCCGTAGACGCCGCAGGACAACAGCACCAGACCCTTGTCGGCACAGCGATAGACCAGCGCCTTGACCAGATCGGCGGCGGGATCGTGGGTGGCGCGGTCCTTGACCAGTTCGACCGCCACCATGCCGCCCAAGGCGCGGATGTCGCCGATGCACGAGAACACGTTGCGCTCGGCCATCTTGGTCAGGCGCGCAGTGATCAGGGCGCCGATCTCGTTGGCGCGCTCCAGCAGATTTTCCTCGGCCAGCACGTCGAGCACGGCCAGTCCGGCGGCGCAGGCCAGCGGGCTGCCGGCATAGGTGCCGCCCAAGCCGCCGGGAACCGGTGCGTCCATCAAGTCAGCCTTGCCGATGACGCCGGAGATGGGGAAGCCGCCGCCCAGGCTCTTGGCCACCGTCATCAGGTCGGGAGCCACGCCCGAATGCTCGATGGCGAAGGTCTTACCGGTGCGGCCGAAGCCGGTCTGGATCTCGTCGGCGATCAGCAGGATGCCGTTGTCGTCGCAGATCTGGCGCAGCTCGCGCAGGAAGGCGGTCGGCGCGACATTGAAGCCGCCTTCGCCCTGCACCGGCTCGATGATGATGGCGGCGACGCGGGCCGGGTCGATGTCGGCCTTGAACAGCGTCTTCAACGCCGCCAGAGACTGCTCGGGGGTGATGCCGTGATAGGCGTCGGGGAACGGCACATGATAGACGTCGCCCGGCAGCGGGGCGAAGCCGGTCTTATAGGGGGCGACTTTGCCGGTCAGCGCCATGGTCATCATGGTGCGGCCATGGAAGGCTCCGGCGAAGGCGACGATGCCCGGACGCCCGGTGGCGGCGCGGGCGATCTTGACGGCGTTCTCGACGGCTTCGGCGCCGGTGGTCAGAAAGATGGTCTTGACCGGGCCGGGGATCGGGGCAAGGTCGTTCAAACGCTCGGCCAAGGCGATGTAGGACTCGTAGGGCGTCACCTGCACGCAGACATGGCTGAAGGCGGCGAGCTGAGCCTGCACCGCCGCAATCACCTTGGGATGGCGATGGCCGGTGGCGACGACGGCGATGCCGCTGGCGAAGTCGATATAGCGTTTGCCTTCGACATCCCACATCTCGGAGTTCTCGGCGCTGGCGGCGAACACCGGCAGCATGGTCGACACGCCGCGCGGAACGGCGGCGAGGCGGCGGGACTGGAGGGCGGCGTTGGTGGTCATTTTATTGGCTCCTTCACAGATCAGATGTGGTGTCAGGCGTTCACAGCCCGCCCAGGCAGACGTATTTCAGCTCAAGGAAGTCCTCGATGCCGTATTTGGATCCTTCGCGGCCGATGCCGGATTCCTTGATGCCGCCGAACGGGGCGACTTCGTTGGAGATCGCGCCTTCGTTGACGCCGACCATTCCGTATTCCAGCGCTTCCATGACGCGGAAGATGCGGCCGATGTCGCGGGCGTAGAAATAGGCGGCCAGACCGAATTCGGTGTCGTTGGCCATGCGCACGGCGTCGGCTTCGGTGTCGAAGCGGAACAGCGGGGCCAGCGGGCCGAAGGTCTCTTCGCGGGCGACCGCCATGTCGGTGG
The DNA here is from genome assembly GCA_035297005.1 of Patescibacteria group bacterium. Classification (GTDB taxonomy): domain Bacteria; phylum Pseudomonadota; class Alphaproteobacteria; order Rhodospirillales; family Magnetospirillaceae; genus DATGZW01. The sequence goes on along the minus strand of DATGZW010000404.1, from coordinate 516 downwards.
TGACGCCGGTCAGGATGGTCGGTTCGAAGAAGGTGCCGCCCAGGGCGTGGCGGTTGCCGCCGGTCACCACCTTGGCGCCCTTGGCTACCGCGTCGGCGACATGGCGTTCGACCTTGTCGATGGCGTCTTTGTTGATCAGCGGCCCCTGGGTGGAGCCGGCGAGGCCCGGACCGACCTTGAGCGCCTTGACCGCGTCGGCCAGCTTGGCGGCGAAGGCGTCGTACACTCCGTCCTGAACCAGGATGCGGTTGGCGCAGACGCAGGTCTGGCCGGCATTGCGGAACTTGGAGATCATCGCACCCACCACAGCCGCATCCAGATCGGCGTCGTCGAAGACGATGAAGGGGGCATTGCCGCCCAGTTCCAGGCTGACCTTTTTGACCGTGCTGGCCGAGCGGCGCATCAGCAGCTTGCCCACCTCGGTCGAACCGGTGAAGGACAGCTTGCGCACAATCGGGCTGTCGGTCAGCTCGTTACCGATGGCGGCGGGCTTGGAACCGGTGATTATATTAAACA
>DATGZW010000403.1:0-6348 GCA_035297005.1 Patescibacteria group bacterium | reverse complement strand
ACCGTCTGGCTTCGGTCGATCTGCTCGACCGCGCCGCCGAGTTGCTGAAGCATCAGGTGGGGTTCCGCCTGCAAGGCCTCGACAAGGCCCGCGTCGGCTCACAACTGGCCTTGCTGAACCTGCTCGACGGCAAGCCGCAGCAGGCTCTCGACGCCCTGCAATCCAGCGCCATGGCCGGTTTGCCGCCCGAACTGCTGCTCCAGCGTCTGCATTTGCAGGCCCGCGCGATGGCCGATGTCGAGCGCGTGCCCGAGGCTATCGCCCTGCTGACCGGCGATACCAGCCCCGAAGCCGCCTTGCTGCGGGCGGAAATCTATTGGCGGGCGCAGGACTGGCCGAACGCCGCTTTGGCCTTCGATGCGCTGGTGGAAAAGCCCGAGCGCGGCGCCGCCATCGACGAGGCCTCAGCCAAGCTGGTGCTGAGTTGGGCCACCGCGCTGACCCTGGCCAACGACGAACGCGGCTTGGCCGCGCTGCGCCGCAGCTTCGGCCCATCGATGGCGGCGACCTCCTATAAGGACATGTTCAACCTGCTGACCAGCGCGCTCGACCGCGATTTGCCGGACATGCCGGCTGTGGCAGCCAAGATCAAGGAAGCCGAGGGCTTCAAGACCTTCATGGGGGCGTATAAGTCGCGCCTCCAATCGAACGGATTGTCGGGCATCAACTGACGGCGGCAGCGCCGGGCGCGACGGCGGTCCGCCTTCGCGCCCCGACGTCAGCTCGGGATCAATGCTTGGCTTTTACTTCGATCTTCTTGCGGGCCGGGGTGGCGCTTTCCGCCTTCGGCAAGGTGATGGTCAGCACGCCCTTGTCGAAGGTTGCCTCGACACGGTCCTCGACGACGTTCTCGGGCAGGCGGAATGAGCGGACGAAACTGCCGAAGCTGCGTTCGCTCAGGTGATAGTCGCCACTTTCTTCCTCATGCTCGGCCTTCTTCTCGCCGCGAATGGTGACAAGGCCCTTGGCGATCGACACGTCGATGTCTTGTTCCGCGATGCCGGGCAGTTCAGCCGAGACTTCGATTGCGGTATCGGTTTCGACCACGTCCATGCGCGGGGTCACGTCGCTGACTAGCAGTCCGCGCCGCCGCAACGGATCGACGTCGAGAAGACGGCGGCTTAGCGGAGTGAGGAACAGATTGTCGAACAATCTGTCAAAATCCTCGCGCAGGCTGAGGAATGGCGACAGGGCCGCCGGTGGCCGGGCTTCGCCCGTCGGCGCAGGCGCCCGCCCTTCTGTCTTGGTGACATCCATGATCGGTTCCCTCTCTAGCGGTGGGGCGGCTCCAGGGGCCGCCGACGGTCATTTTACCACCGCCAAAAGAGAGAAGGGCGCGCCCTTAGGTGGGGCCGAAGCTCTGCACCAGACTGCCGGCGATCAGGTACCAGCCATCGACCAGGACGAAGAAGATCAGCTTGAACGGCATGGAAATACTGGCCGGCGGCAGCATCATCATGCCCATGCTCATCAGCACCGAGGCGATGACCATGTCGATGATGATGAACGGCAGGAAGATCAGAAAGCCCATCTCGAAGGATCGCCGCATTTCCGAGATCATGAACGCGGGGATCAGCGCCTTGAGCGGGGCGTCCTCGGGCTTGTCGATTTCCGGTGAGCGCGACAGGTCGAGGAACAGCTTCAGATCCTGGTCGCGCACCTGACGCGCCATGAAGATGGACAGCGGCTTGACCGTGCGGTCAAAGGCCTGGATCTCGTCGATCTTGTTGTCCATGTACGGGTGGATGCCCTGGTCATAGGAGGCTTCGAAGGTCGGCGCCATGACGAAAGCGGTGAGGAACATCGCCAGACTGACGATCACCGTGTTGGGCGGGCTGGTCTGGGTGCCCAGGGCATGGCGCAGGAAGCTGAGCACCACGACGATGCGGGTGAACGAGGTCACCATCATCAGGATCGACGGCGCCACGCTGAGCACCGTCATCAGCAGAACCAACTGAACGATGCGTCCGGTGGTCGAGGCGCCTTCGCCAAGGTCGAGGTTGAGCTGTTGGGCCAGGGCCGGCGTGGCGGCGGCGAGGCCGATCCCCAGCAGTGTCAGGAACAGACGAGGTTTCACGGGCGGTTATCCTCTGTGATGGCGCCGGTGATATCCGCGATACCCCGTTCGACGATGATATCCGAGCTGCCGCCGACCAGCAGCAAATGTTCGACGCCGTCGCGGCGCACCAGAATCAGCCGGCGGCGGTTGTCCACCGGGATCGCTTCGACCACGGCAAGGCGCCTCTTGCGGCGCATCGGCCCGCGCATGCCGCTGCCAAAGCCAAAATGCTTGGCTGCCCAGGCGGCGCCGGTAATCAGCGCCAGCACGAACACCAGCGCCAGCACGGTGCGCAGATAAATTTGCCAATCCATGCCGCTGCTCAGCTTCTGGTATCGTCGAACTGGACCAGTTGCTCCTGCAACTCCTGGCTCAGGCGGTCGAGTTTATCGATCAACGTGGTCATGTCGTCGAGCAATTCGCGTCCATCCTCGGCCGGCATCGCTTCGACGGTATCGACGACCACGCGCACCCGATCCTCGATGGCCGACAAATCGACAAGCGTGCCGCTGGCCAGCAGGCGGCGCGCGGTCAGCACCAAGGACGCCACTTTGGATAGTTCTTCACGGGCTTGAACAGGGGCAGCGGTCATGCATGGCCTCGTGGGGTGGGGGGCGGCACGGGAACCTCGCGGTTGTTGGCGCGATAGACAAAGGCCAGGATTTCGGCGACTGCCATGAACGCCTCCAGGGGAATGATGCAATCCACCTCGACGGCGGCCAGGACTTGCGCCAAATCGGCGTCTTCGCGCACTTTGACGCCTTTTTCGAAGGCTAGGCGCAAAATTTCCTCGGCGACGCGGCCGCGTCCCGAGGCGACGACCTTGGGGGCGTCGTTGTCACTCTGAGGATCGTAGGAGAGCGCGACCGCAATCGACCGTTTGGCCTTCGCGGGACGCGTGCTCTCGTCATCTTTCGCCACTGGGGCTGGCCCTCGTCGAATGGAATGGGCAGTCTGCGCCCGTCCGCTTTAAAAAACGCTTAATCTTCGCCGCCCGAATCGGTGGAGGCCGAGACGATTCACCCTTTGTTAAGCGGCGGAGGCTATCCTGTCCAATGGAGCCAAGCGGGTTTCGGAAGGGGCGTTCGCATGTTTGAAGATCTCACGCTGCTGGCGATGGCGAAAAAGCAGATGGACTACCTGACCCGGCGTCAGGAGGTTTTGGCCGAAAACGTCGCCAATGCCAACACCCCGAACTTCAAGACCAAGGATTTGGCCCCGCTCAGCTTCAAGGACGTCATGCAGCCGGCGGCCGAAACCGTGCGGGCGGTGGTGACCAATCCCATGCATATCTCGCCCGAGGTCCAGCCGACCACTTTTGCTTCGGTGACAGTCAGACGCCCCGAGGAAACCAAGCCCAATGGCAACGAGGTTGGCTTGGAAGATCAGATGGAAAAGATGGGCAACGTGACGAACAGCTATACTCTGGCGATTAATATTTTTCAAAAGAACATCGCCATGCTCAAGACCGCCATCGGCAAGAGCTCGTAACCGGGAGGATTGACCCATGGACGAGTTGAACAAGGCATCGCAAATCGCCGTGGCGGGTCTGAAGGCGCAAGCCGAGCGGCTGCGCGTGGTCTCGGAAAACATGGCCAACGCCGATTCGCTGCCGACTTCGCCCGATGCGCAGCCCTATCGCCGCAAGGTGGTGACCTTCCGCAACGTGCTGGACAAGGAAACCGGTGCTAATCTGGTTCAGGTCAACAAGGTCGATGTCGATCGCAGCGATTTCCAAAAGAAATTCGATCCCAAGCATCCGGCTGCCGATCGCGACGGCTATGTGCTGGCCCCCAACGTCAATCCTCTGATCGAGATGATGGACATGCGCGAGGCGCAAAAGTCTTACGAGGCGAATCTCAACGTGGTCACGGTCTCGAAGGCCATGTTGTCCAAGACCGTCGATATGCTGCGCTAGCGTCGGGCGCGTCGCCCCGCTAGGATACCCGTTCAACCTTTCTTTCCCCTGGACATACCGCCATGGCCACCACCAGCATCTCCAACGCCATTGCCGCCTATGCCAACGTCGCCAAAGCGGCGAGCGGCAAAGAGGGGGGCACGGATGAGATCAAGACGGACGGCGGCGATTTCGCCGCGATGATCCAAGACGGCGTCAAAGCCGCCGTTGATTCGGGTAAGAAGAGCGAAGAAATGTCCAAGGCCGGTATCAGCGGCAAGGCCGATGTGCGCGACGTGGTCGCCGCCGTCAACAATGCCGAACTAACCTTGCAAACCGTGGTGGCGGTGCGCGACAAGGTGGTCTCGGCCTATAACGAAATTCTGCGTATGCCGATCTGATCGGGCCTTCGGAGCATGACCGAGGCCGAACTCCTCGAAGTGGCGCGCGAAGGCATGATCGTGATGCTCAAGGTGAGCGCGCCATGTCTGATCGCCGGGTTGGTGGTCGGTCTGATCATCTCATTGTTCCAGGCGCTGACCCAGATTCAGGAACAGACCCTGACCTTCGTGCCGAAGGTTCTGGTGATCTTTCTGACGCTGCTGTTGTTCCTGCCCTTCATGCTGCATACCTTGACGGACTACACCCATTCGATCATGGATCGCGCCATCGCTGGCGGTTAGACCATGCTGAATGAGCTGCTCTCTACCGACATCTTCAAGCTCATGCTGGTGTTTTCCCGCCTGGGCATGGCGATGATGCTGATTCCCGGCATTGGCGGCACGCTGATTCCGGCCCGCGCGCGCATGCTGTTGGCGGTGGTGATTTCGTTTCTGTTGCTGCCGGTCTTGGGGCCGCAACTGCCCGGGATGCCGCAGGATTTGTCGCGGATGTTCTTGCTGCTGCTGGGAGAAGTCACGGTCGGCCTGTTTTTCGGCGTCTTAACGCAGATTCTGATGTCGTCGCTTGATTTGGCCGGCAATTTCATCGGCTATTCCGCCGGTCTGACCAACGCCTTCGTCTTCGATCCGGTGTCGGAATCGCAGTCGCAGCTGATCACCGGTTTTCTCAATACCGCAGCCATTTCGCTGGTGTTCGTCACCAATACCCACCACTTGATGCTACGCGCGCTGGTGGACACCTACGGCGTTTTTACTCCCGGTCAGCCGTTGCCGTTCGAGGACATGTCGGTGATGTTGGTCAGCACCGCCGGCAAAAGCTTTACCGTGGGCATCCAATTGGCATCGCCGCTGGTTGTGTTCAGTCTGGTGTTCAACACCGGGCTGGGCATGCTGAACCGGCTGGTGCCGCAAATGCAGGTGTTTTTCGTCGGCATGCCTCTCCAGATCATGGTGGGGCTGGGTATTTTGATGGTTTCTCTTCCTGCGATCATGTTCTGGTTCATGCGTCACTTGACCGAGGGCATCGGCGTCTTTCTGGCGCCGGGCTGACCCGATGGCAGAGGGTGACGAGGAGAAAACAGAACAACCGACGGGAAAAAAGCTTGCCGATGAACGTCGGGAAGGCAATGTCATCCAGTCGCAGGAAGTCAAGACGGCAGCCATGTTGCTGACCATCCTGGTGGCGGTGTGGATGTTCATTCCCTACATGATGTCGCATCTGCGGGGAATGCTGGCGGGTCTGATCGAGAATTCCTTTTCCATCCGCGTGGGGACCGAAAAGGAGCTGGTGGGACTGACTGGTGATATCTTGGTGCGGCTGGGATTGGTGATGGCGCCGCTGTTTGCGCTGTTCATCGTGGTCGGCGTTACCGCTTCGGTCGGACAAGTCGGTTGGATGGTCAGTTGGGCGAAACTTGCCCCCAATCTGGGAAAGCTGAACCCGCTGGCCGGTCTGAAGCGCATATTCTCGGTGCGGTCGGTAATCGAGCTGGGCAAAAGCATCATCAAGCTGATTGTCGTCGGCACCATCCTGACGCTGCTGACCATGCCGAGGCTCAAGGAACTGGAGCATCTGCCCGGCATGGAGTTGATGCAGATACTGGCTTATCTGCATAGCGTCATCATCCGCCTGCTGTTCGCTGTCGTGCTGATCGTGGTGGCGCTCGCCATCGCCGACTATGCCTATCAGTACTACGCGTTCATGAAAAAAATGAAAATGTCTCGCCAAGACGTGAAGGACGAGAATAAGAACGCGGAAGGCGACCCCATCGTCAAATCGCGCTTGCGGGCCTTGCGCATGCAGCGCGCCCGTCAGCGCATGATGGCGGCGGTGCCCAAGGCCGATGTGATCGTGACCAACCCGACCCATTATGCCTGTGCGCTGAAATACGACTCGGCAACCATGGGCGCGCCGGTCCTGCTGGCCAAAGGCAAGGATCTGATCGCCCTGCGCATCCGTCAGGTGGCCGAGGAAAACGAGATTCCGATCG
>DATGZW010000402.1:0-2109 GCA_035297005.1 Patescibacteria group bacterium | reverse complement strand
CGTTTACCGCCCGCTTTTGCGCGCGCGACCCGGCCAAGCTTGCGGATTTGCCGAGGGATCGGGACGGAGGCTGTCGTTGGCATTTACTCGCCCGGTTGCAGTGAAGGCCCGGGCGTATGCGGTGCCGCGCCGCCACCTCGGAGACGTTGGCTCCAGAGGCGGAACCTGTCCAGATACAAATAGATCACAGGTGTCGAATAAAGTGTCAGGACCTGGCTCAGGATCAGGCCGCCGACGATCGCGATACCGAGCGGTTGCCTGAGCTCGCCGCCGTCGCCGACGCCGACGGCAAGCGGAACCGCGCCGAGCATGGCGGCCATGGTCGTCATCATGATGGGGCGGAAGCGCAGCAGGCAGGCCTGGAAGATCGACTCCTCGGGCGACTTGCCCTGCACGCGCTCGGCTTCGAGCGCGAAGTCGATCATCATGATGGCGTTCTTCTTGACGATGCCGATCAGCAGGATGACGCCGATCAAGGCGATGATGGTGAATTCGGTATCGCAGGCCATCAACGCCAGCACCGCGCCGACGCCCGCCGAAGGCAGCGTCGAGATGATGGTGATGGGGTGGATATAGCTCTCGTAGAGAATACCCAGCACGATATAGATGGCCGCCAGTGCCGCCGCGATCAGCACCGGTTCGTTGTTGAGCGAGCTTTGAAAGGCTTGCGCCGCGCCCTGGAAGCTACCGTGGATCGAAGCGGGAACGCCGATTTCCGCCATGGTCCGATTGATCACCACCACCGCGTCGCTGAGCGACTTGCCGGGGGGCAGGTTGAACGAGATGGTCGAGGCGGCGAAGTGGCCTTGGTGATTGACCGCCAGCGCCGTGGTGCCCGGCTCGAAATGGCTGAAAGCGGACAGCGGCACCATGGTTTCCACCGAGGTGCTGACCGCCGATCCAGTCGAAGCGCTGCCGTGTCCGGTGTTGGCAAGTTGGTTGCTGGCAAGATTGCGCGCCGAATCGGCGGCGACGCTGGCCGCGTTGCTCATCGTCTGGCTCGAAGACCCGGTGGTTCCGGCCACCGCATTGGTCGCCTGGGTTCCGCCGACGGCGCCGCCAGCGGTGCTGACGAACAATTCCTTGAGGGTCTGCGGGCTTTGCCAATATTCCGGCGCTACCTCCATGACCACATGGTACTGGTTCAGCGGATTATAAATCGTCGAGACCTGCCGCTGGCCGAAGGCGTCATATAGTGTGTTGTCAATCTGGCTGGCTTGCAGTTTCAGGCGCGAGGCGGTCGGCCGGTCGATCACCAGATCGGTCTCCAGCCCCTTGTCCTGCTGGTCCGAATTGACATCGGCCAGTTCTGGCACGTGGCGCAACGCCTCGGTCAGCTTGGGCGCCCAGGTGCGCAAATCGTCGAGATGGTCGGCCTGAAGGGTATATTGGTACTGCGCGCTGCTCGCCCGCCCGCCGATGCGGATGTCCTGTACCGATTGCAGGAATAACGAAGCGCCCGGCACATGGGCCAGCTTGCCGCGCAAGCGACCGATAATCTGGTCGGCGGTCAGGCTGCGTTCGGCCACCGACTTCAAGGCGACGAAGACGAAGCCCGAATTGGTCTGCCCGCCGCCGGTGAAGCCAACCACCGACTCCACTGCCGGATCGGCTTTGACGATGTTGACGAAGGCCGTCAGCTTTTGCCGCATCAACTGGAAGGAAATGCTTTGATCGGCCTGGACGCCGCCGGTCAGACGCCCGGTGTCCTGCTGCGGAAAGAATCCCTTGGGCACAGCCGAGAACAGGTAGACGTTGAACAGCACGGTGGCGAACAGCAGCACCATCATGAACCACGAATAGCGCAAGGCCCAGTCGAGGCTATGCTCGTAGCCGCGCAGCAAGGCGTCAAAGCCGCGCTCGCTCAGCCGGTAGAGACGGCCCCGCAGGTGGTCCGGCTTATGCGACAACAGGCGCGAACACATCATCGGCGTGGTGGTCAAGGACACCACCAGAGACACTAGAATAGCCACCGACAGGGTGACGGCGAATTCGCGGAACAACCGTCCGACAATGCCGCCCATCAACAGGATGGGGATGAACACGGCGACCAGCGAGATACTCATCGACAGCACGGTGAAGCCGACTTCGCGGGCACCTTGCAGGGCG
>DATGZW010000401.1:0-2567 GCA_035297005.1 Patescibacteria group bacterium | reverse complement strand
GTCGATGTTGCCGACATAGAGCTTCTTCTGGAAGCCCAGATGGATGGCCGAGACGGCACGGGTGATCTTGCGGGTAACGAAGGTCTCGCCGCGGGTGGGGCCTTCGTGGTTGAACAGAATGCCGTTCGAGGCATGGATGCCATAGGCCTCGCGGTAGTTCACCGTGATCCAATAGGCGTACAGCTTGGCGGCGGCATAGGGGCTGCGCGGATAGAACGGAGTGGTCTCTCGCTGCGGCGTTTCCTGCACCTTGCCGTACAGCTCCGAGGTCGAAGCCTGATAGAAGCGGGTGCGCTTCTCCAGCTTCAGGATGCGGATGGCTTCGAGCAGACGCATCGGCCCCAGGCCGTCGGCGTTGGCGGTGTATTCGGGGGTCTCGAAGCTGACCTGCACGTGGCTCTGAGCGGCCAGGTTGTAAATCTCGGTCGGCTGAGTTTCCTGCACCAGCCGGATCAGGCTGGTGGCGTCGGTCATGTCGCCATAATGCATGAAGAACCGCACGTTCTGCTCATGCGGGTCATGGTACAGGTGGTCGATACGACCGGTGTTGAAGGACGAGGAGCGGCGCTTCAGCCCGTGGACGGTATAGCCCTTTTCCAGAAGCGATGCCGCCAGGTAGGCCCCATCCTGCCCGGTCACGCCGGTGATGAGCGCAACTTTATCCGCCATTCTTCAGTCCCCAGTCATCAAGTTCACGACCATGTCGAGCTGTGCTGTTAGAGAACCACCACTATGAAGTCAAGCCTTTCGCGGCGAGAAGCCGGTATGACCGGGAATCTTCCTGCCAATCGTAAGTGGCGGTTGGAAGCGTACCATCCTTTCCGTATAGTGCAGCCGAGGCGATTAGCGTGCCGCTGTGCCGCGTGGCATTATCGCTGTACCTTAAAACCATTCTCAGGGGCCCGCCATGGGGCCGAACCAAGGCGCTCATCGGCCCAGTATGCAGCTTTCCATCGTCACGCCCCTGCTCAACGCCGGCGACCACGTCGCCGAAGCGATCGACAGCGTCATCCAGCAGCTTGACGCCCTGCACGCCGAGGGCTTTACCGTCGAGCATATCGTCATCGATGGCGGTTCGACCGATGGCACCCATGCGGTGTTGGCGCGCTATCCGTATTTGCGCGTGGTGATCGGCCCAGACCGCAATCTGTATGACGCCATCAACAAGGGGATCGGTCTGGCGGTCGGCGATGTCGTCGCCTTGCTCAATGGTGACGATCTGTTTGCACCGGGGGCATTGCTGACGATGATGCGGGCCTTCGCCCGCCGGCCCGATCTTGACAGCGTTTGTGGCGGCGTCGAGGTCTTTGCCGATGGCCCCGCCGAATCGCGGATGGTGCTGACGCGGATCGACGCCACGCCAATCAAGCAGCTTCGCCTGTGCGACGTTATCAGCGGCGTGCCGCTGACCAATGCCCGCTTCTTCCGCCGCCGCGTGTTCGAGCGGCTGGGGATGTTCGATCTGCGCTTTCCTATCGCCAGCGACCGCGATTTTCTCATGCGGGTGGTTCTGGCCGATCTCCACCGTGACGTGGTCGAGCCGGTGGTTTACCGCTATCGGGCGCATGCGCGGTCGCTGACCTTCGGCCCGCTTGAAGGGCGAGCCCGTTGCCGCTATGACTACGCCCAGTTGACCATGGCGCGTCTGGCCGAGGCGACCACTCCCCAGGCGCGTGCCGCCTATCGGAGCTGGGCTGCCTGGGTCACCGGCTATGATATTCTGGCCGCATTGCGCCAGGGCCGGCATGGGGCGGCTTTGCGCGGGGCGGTCGAGGGATGGCGGCGCGATCCGCTGTGGCCGGCGCGGTTCCTGTGTCTGGCTGCTGGTCATTGGCGCGAACGCCGCCTGCGGCATCCCGCCGACGTCACGGTGTGACGCGCGGCTGTTAGCATATTAGGGGGGAACGACATCGTGACAGCGCCCGACCAGACCCCCGTTTGTGACGCCAGCGGTTCGCGGCCGACGGTCAGCGTCGTCATTCCCTGCTTCAATCACCACGCCTCGATCCTGCGCGCCGTACAAACGGTGCTGGCGCAGACCTGTCCTGCCGACGAGATTCTGTTGATCGATGACGGTTCCGAGCCGCCCTTGGCCGACATGCTGGGCGAGTTGCCGGCGCCGGTGCGGCTGGTGCGGTTGGCGTGCAATGCGGGGGCAGCGGCGGCGCGCAACCACGGCGTCGCGCTGGCCACCGGCGACATGGTGGCCTTTCTCGATTCCGATGACGAGTGGCTGCCGACCAAGCTGGAGCGGCAGGTGGCCTGGATGGTCGAGCGCGGGGCGCGCATCGCCGCCTCGGCGTTCTGGTACCACAAGATCATCAACGGCAGTCTGCGTAGTGCCCGTGTACGTTTGCCGCAGCCGGCGCTACGCCAAGGCGATCTGGCCTTGGGCTGTTTCCTGTCGCCCGGCTCGACCTTGATGGTCGAGCGCGCGGTGTTCGCCGAGGTTGGCAGCGTCGATGTCGGATTGCGGCGTTTGGAGGACTGGGACTGGCTGCTGCGCTGTCTGTCACACGGTATCGCCATCGCCGTCATGCCCGAGCCGCTGTCGGTCGTTCATAACG
>DATGZW010000400.1:0-5326 GCA_035297005.1 Patescibacteria group bacterium | reverse complement strand
TCAGATTTTGCTGGAATGGCTGGTCGAACATATTCTGAAGACAGACCGGGATTACGTTCCCTATGTTCAGAAATATCTGGCCGAGCATCCGGAACATGTCGTCGCCGCGCCCTGAGAGTCCGTGGGTGCTGCACCATCGAGGTGTGCCATAGGGGGCTTTGACGGTTTCAACTTGACACCAACATATCATAAGTCGTCATGGCCGGAACAGTTCCAGCCATGACGACTTATAGTTTATTGTATTTTGGCGCGTGTTCCGCAATCAATGCGTCACAGGTGCTTCAAAAATCGGCGTGTCGGGTTTCATCCTGCACAAAGCCGCCGGCCATTTTGATGAAGGCGTCGGCGGTCAGGTCGGCATCCAATAGGGCGCCGTGATGCTCGAAGCGGTTCGAGCGGTCCACCCATAAGCGGTCACATAAGGCATCCAGCGAACCCGAAGCGCCGGGAAAGAAGCTGTGCGACATCTTTTGTGTGCAGATGAAGCGATCCTCGCCAAACGGCCATTCCTCCCAGGTCGCCAGCTTGGCGCGGTGGAATTCGTAGTTTAAAAAGTTAATTTCGTTCTGGGCGCTATGCGCCAGCAATGGGCCGTCGCCAAGGAAGGCTTGGAATTCTTCGACGATTTGGTTGAAGCGCGGCGACTGGCGCAGGCTGTTGGGGTGGATGCCGTGGATGGCGATCGAGGCCTTGTTGACCGGGGCGTCGGGGTTCAGCCGGCGTTCCCAGGTCTCGCCTTTGGTCCAACTGTCGCCGTCGCGCAGCAGTTCGATGCAACCGATCTCGATGATCAGTCCCGGCAGGCGCATGCCTTTGGGCATTTTCGCCGCCTCGGCTGGGGTGGCCGCCGGATAGCCGGTGGTCTCGATGTCGATGGAGACCAGACGCTGGGCGTCGGCGATATCATCCAATTGCAGCATGGGGCCCTCTTCCTATGGCGATGCCGCAGTATGGCCCGCTTTGCCGCTTGGGGCCACCATGCTGGATGGACAGGGGTTCAACCAAACCGGAAATAGCTGAAACCTGCCCACACCCGGCCCGCCGATAACGTCACTATTCCCTCACAAAAGCTTCAATCGAATTTAACCGCTTTAACATCTTCGATCTCCCTATTCTGCAAATTGGGGGCCGGATATCGTGTTGGAGTTCCAGGGTGTTGGATTTTGAGATCAAGGAAACCGGTAATGTCAGCGAGATCGCCATCAGCGGTCGGCTGACATTCGATGTCAATCTGACGTTCCGCCGTATCGTTCAGGCCGTGGCGCAAGGAGGCGGGCGGGCGGTTTCCATCGACCTCTCGCGGCTGGAATTCATCGATTCCGCCGGGCTGGGCATGCTGCTGCTACTGCGTGAGGCGGCCAAGGATGCATCGGCCAAACTGTGGCTGACGCAGCCATGCGGGCAGGTTCAACGGCTGTTGAGCGTGTCTCATTTCCATCGCCTGATACCCATCGAGGGGACGGAGGGACTGGCGCCATGAGTAATCTTTCCCAGGCAACCACCGCCGATGCCATGTTTCCCACCGACAGCCTGCTAAGCCGTCTGCGTCAAACCAATTGGGGGCATGCCTGGCGGGACGGAAGCTTTCCGCTGCTGTCCGATCTGGCGGTCGGCTTGCGGGTCAACCTGCTGCTGGTGGTGGCGCTGGCCGCCGCCCTGGTGTTCGCGGCGGTGTCGTATTTCGGCGAACAAAAAATCTCGCAGGCCAGTGCCGATCAGACGTCCTACCGCCGGTTGGGCGACCTGACCTCGGACGTGCGGGCCGAAGCCCTGTCCATGCAGACCTTGGAGCAGGAGTTCCTGCGCACCCGTAATCCCGACATCGCCGCCGAGCATCGGCGGGCGTCGGAGATCATCGCCAACCATGTCAAGGAAATCGCGGCTCTTCCGATGGCGCAGCCGGTGGCCGGCGACGTCGAGGATTTGGCCAAGGAGCTGGTCGTCGTTAACGAATTATTCGATCTGGTGGTGGCGACCGAAGAGAAAAACGGACTCACCGACGGTACCGGTTTGCGCGGCAAGCTGATGAAGTCGGTCAAGGTCATGGAAGACGAACTCAAGGTCTGGCCGAACCTTGACGCCATGTGGAACAAGATGCTGGGCATGCGCCAAGCCGAGAAAGACTTCATGCTGTATGGCAGCACAGAATATCTTGGCAAGCATCGCAAATATGCCAACGAATTCGATCTGAAGATCGATTCGTCCGGCCTGCCGGCCTCGACCGCCGATGGTTTTCGCAAGTTGCTGGCCGACTATACCCAGGACATGGCGGCCTTTGCCGAGGCCTCGACCGAGCTGGAGGTCAATTCGACCAATCTGCGTGGTCAGATGGACAGCGTTCAGCCGATTATCGGCAAGCTGTTCGCCTATTCGCGCGACGGCGGGTTGAAGTCGACTCGGGTCGAGGAGCAGACCCGCAAGGCCATTCAGCGCAACAACGCCACCGCCGGCGTGCTGGCGATGATGGTGTTCTTCCTGCTGTCGCTGGTGCTGTCGCGCAGCATCGTCGCGCCCCTGCGCCTGATCGAGGACACCATGCGCCGTCTTGTCGGCGGCGAGCATCAAGTGCGTGTTCCGGGCACCCATCGCCGCGACGAAATCGGCGACATGGCGCGCGCCGTCGGCGTGTTCAAGGAAAACGCCTTGGCCATGGTCGCCCTGCAACATGAACATGAAGACCTGATGCGCGGCGCAGAAGCAGAGCGCCGTTCGGCCATGCATAGCTTGGCCGACCAGTTCGAGGGCACGGTCAAGAAAATCTCGGACGAGGTCTCGAAGGGCGCCGACAGCATCTCGCTGACTGCCGAACGCATGGGCGCGCGCAACAATGTCCAGGGCGAAAGTCTGTCGCTGTCGGTCGCCGAAGCGGCGGCCAAGGCCTATGACAGCGTCACTGCCGCCCGCATCGCCGCCGATGAACTGTCTGCCTCGATCCATGAGGTCGGCGCTTTGGTTTCGGAATCCTCCGACATCGCCAAGACCGGCGAGGGCGAGTTGGAACAGGCGGATCGCCAGGTGCTCGCCCTGTCGGCGGCGGCCAAGGAGATCGGCGCGGTACTCGGCTTGATCAACAAGATCGCCCACCAGACCAATCTACTGGCGCTGAACGCCACCATCGAAGCGCATCGCGCCGGAGATGCCGGCAAGGGCTTCGCCGTGGTGGCCGGTGAGGTCAAGAATCTGGCCGACCAGACGGCTAAGGCCACCGGCCAGATTGCCAGCCAGATTGGCGCCATCCAGCATGTCGCCGACGACACCGCCCATACCATGGATGTCATCGGCGGCACCATTCGCCGCATGCTGGAAATCACCGAAGCGGTCAACGACGCGATGCAACGCCAATCGGCGGCCACCGACCGCATCGGCGTTTGCGTCCAAGCTGTCAGCACCGATAGCCGCATCGTCGCCGATGGCGTGATCGATGTGACTCAATCGGCAGCCAGTTATTGTGGCTCGGCGATCCAGGTGCTGTGGGCGGCCAACGATCTGGCCCAACCCACTCAGTCCTTGCGCGAAGAGGTGAATGCCTTCCTGGATCGCGTTCGCTCCTGATTTATTCTTTCTGCACCGCACCATGACAAAGGCCCCGGTTTCCATCGGGGCCTTTGTTATTGCACGCATTTTCTGGTTTTGTGCTTATTAAGTATAGTTGTGTGTCCATACTTTTGCATCAGGATGATTGTTAACGTGGTTACAATTTATGAGTTATTCGTGCATTGATTGTGGGTTATTGTTTTGCGATACTGAGTCCTGGGAAGTGCCTGGGACTGAAACAGTTGATCCCCCGATGGAATAAACGTGGCGGTAAAAAATTCGCCGATGATCTTGGGCGCTATCCCAAAGAATAAAATCAGGTGCCGGGGCGCCGTCTGGGATGAGGGAGGCTGAGATGCATACCCTGTTAAATGTGGGGGCCGTCTATCTGGCTTTTGTGGCGTTGTTCTTCGGCACGGAACAACTCATCGGCGTTTCGTTCAATGCCGTCACGCTGCTAATTTCCCCGGCCGTGGTGGCGTCATTTTTCTGTGTGACCTGCCTCAGCAAGGCATAGCGCCGCCACCACCTTTTCGCGCGTGAGACGGGCTTACTTGTCGTCGAGGACGCGCTGGCGCAGGCGATAGTCCTGGATCATGCCGTGGTTGCACAGGTTGGGAGCCTGGGTGCAAACGCATTGGTTGGCCTGGACGATGCGCTGGTCATGCGCGATCACGTCGTTGGCGTCGGCGCGGGCATCGGTCAGGCAGGCCTCGATCTTGCGGTCGTCGGTTTGGATGTCGTTTTCCTGCGGCTTGGCAGTCTCGGCCAGAACGGGAAAGGCGAGGGCCGTCAAAGCGATGGCGAGCAGGGCGAGTTTGCGAGCGGCCACGGAATAGTCCTCCTGTGATGCGGATGCATGTCCAATCCCAGGACATTGTGGCGGAACAATGGCAGGCGGCAGTGGCTTCCGCATCAAAAGAATGGCTCCTCTCTTTTCAGGCGGAGCATGTCTCGCTATGTTCACCGTCATAGATCGCCTGTCCGAGGATTCCAGGTCATGACCGAGTATCGTTCCCGTACGTCAACCCACGGCCGCAACATGGCCGGTGCTCGCGGCTTGTGGCGCGCCACCGGTATGACGGATGCGGATTTCGGCAAGCCGATCATTGCCATCGCCAATTCCTTCACCCAGTTCGTGCCGGGCCATGTGCATCTGAAGGACATGGGCCAACTGGTCGCCCGCGAAATCGAGAAGGCCGGCGGCGTCGCCAAGGAATTCAACACCATCGCCATCGATGACGGCATCGCCATGGGCCATGCCGGCATGCTCTATTCGCTGCCGTCGCGCGAACTCATCGCCGATTCGGTTGAATACATGGTCAACGCCCATTGCGCCGATGCGCTGGTGTGCATCTCGAACTGCGACAAGATCACCCCCGGCATGCTGATGGCTTCGTTGCGCCTGAACATCCCCACCGTGTTCGTCTCGGGCGGGCCGATGGAGGCCGGCAAGGTCAAGCTGGGTGACGGCAAGACCATCGCCGTCGATTTGATCGACGCCATGATCGCCGCCGCCGACGACAAGGTCAGCGACGAACAGACCGCCGAATACGAGCGCTCGTCCTGCCCCACCTGTGGCTCGTGCTCGGGCATGTTCACCGCCAATTCGATGAACTGTCTGACCGAGGCGCTGGGGCTGTCGCTGCCCGGCAACGGCTCGCTGCTGGCCACCCATTCCGACCGCAAGGAACTGTTCCTGCGCGCCGGCCGTCTGGCCGTCGAACTGGCCAAGCGCTATTACGAAGGGGACGACGCTTCGGTGCTGCCGCGTTCGGTAGCCAGCTTCAAG
>DATGZW010000399.1:0-2878 GCA_035297005.1 Patescibacteria group bacterium | reverse complement strand
TGCTGTCCTATGCGACCTTGGCCATGCTGGTCAGCGGCAACCCGGTGCTGGCCACCATCCTCGGCTCGATGGCGGCGGCGGTGGAATGCGAGGCCGATGGCAACTGGCCGGTGCGCGCCGACGACGTGCTGGCCAAGATCGACGCCGTCGAAAAACGCGTCCGCTACGAGGCCTGACGATCATGCGCGTCATCGTCGTCGGGCTGGGTGTGCAGGGTCACAAACGCCGCAAATTCGCCGGAGCCGATTTCGTCGCCTCGGTCGATCCGGTCAATCCCGAGGCTGATTACAAATCCGCCTTCGACGTGCCGCTGAGCGATTACGACGCCGTTCTGGCCTGCATCCCCGACCAGCCCAAGGTCGAGTTGCTGCGCTATTTCCTCTCGCACGCCAAATCGGTGCTGGTGGAAAAGCCGCTGTGGGCCGAGGACGAGGCGGCGCTGGTCGAGTTGCAGCAAATCGCCCGCGCCCAAGGCGTGGTCTGCGCCACCGCCTATAACCACCGCTTCGAGCCGCATTTCGTCGCCATGAAGGATCTCATCCAGTCGGGGGAATTGGGGCGGATCTATTCCTGCCGCATGCTCTACGGCAACGGCACCGCGCGCTTGGTGCGCGATTCGGCGTGGCGCGACCAGGGGGCGGGGGTGCTGCCCGATCTCGGCTCGCATTTGCTGGATACCGCCCGCTTCTGGTTCGGCCCCATGGCCGACAGCTTTACCCTTTTGGCGGCCAACCGCTTCGAGAACAAGGCTCCCGACCATGTGGTGATCGGTAGCGAATCCACGAGGCCGCGTCTGGAACTGGAGATGACGCTGCTGATGTGGCGCAACCATTTTACCTGCGACATCCTGGCCGAGAACGGCACTGCCCATATCGAATCCTTATGCAAATGGGGGGCGACGAGCTTCACCACGCGCCGTCGCGTCCTGCCCTCGGGCCGTCCCATCGAGCGGGTGGTGACGCTGACCCAAGAGGATCCGACTTGGGCGCTGGAATACGCCCATTTCAAAGCGCTGGTCGAGCAAGGCGCTCAGACCGACTTGTCCAACGATCTGTGGCTGCACCAGACCCTGACGCGCCTGTCCAAGGAGGCAATTGCCCGATGAGCAAGCCCGTGGTCGGTTTTGCCGGCATGACCCATCTCGGCCTCAATTCCGCCGCCGCCGCCGCCGCGCGGGGGTTCCCGGTGCTGGGCTATCACGATGATCCAGCGCTGATCGAGCGCTTGCGGCGGCACGACTTGCCGGTGATGGAACCCGGCCTTGACGCCACCATCGCCGCCAATGCCGAGCGCCTGACCTTTACCGCCGATGCCGCCGAGTTGAGCCGCTGCGACATCGTCTATATCGCCGCCGATGTGCCCACCGACGATGCAGCGACCTCCGACCTTGGCCCCATCGTCGCTTTGATCGACACCGTGGCCGGCGTGTTGCGCGACGACGCGGTGATGGTGGTGCTGTGTCAAGTGCCGCCCGGCTTCACCCGCGCCATTACCTCGGTGCCGCATGACCGCTTGATCTATCAGGTGGAGACGCTGATTTTCGGGGTCGCCATGCAGCGGGCGTTGCATCCTGAACGCGTCATCATCGGCCTCGCCGAGCCCGAGGCGGGGTTGCCGGTAAAATACGCCGAACTGCTGGCCGCCTTTGACTGCCCGCTGTTCCCGATGCGCTATGAATCGGCGGAGCTGGCGAAAATCAGCATCAATTTCTGTCTGGTCGCCTCGGTCAGCGTCGCCAACACCCTGGCCGAAGTGTCCGAAGCGGTCGGCGCCGACTGGTCCGAGATCGCTCCGGCGTTGAAGACCGACAGACGCATCGGCCCCTATGCCTATCTGACGCCCGGCCTCGGCATCTCCGGCGGCAATCTGGAGCGCGATTTGCGCACCATCATCTCGCTGGGCGGCAGCCATGGCACCGATACGGGCGTGGTCGAAGCGTGGATGAACAATTCCGCCCACCGCAAGGATTGGCTGTGGCGTACCCTGCGCACCATCCAACCGCAAGCGCGCATCGCCGTGCTGGGGCTGGCCTATAAGGAAAACACCCATTCGACCAAGAACTCGCCGTCCTTGCAACTTCTGGCGCATCTGAATGACCGCCCGGTGCGCGTCTATGATCCGGTGGTGCCGGCCTCGGTGGTGCCGTCCGCCACCGGCAGCGATTCGGCCCTGGCCTGCGCCGAAGGAGCCGACGTGCTGGTCATTGCCACCCCCTGGCCGCAGTTCCGCGAGTTGACCATTGCCGATCTGGCCCGCGTCATGGCGGGGCGCACGTTGATCGACCCCTATCGCATTCTCGATGGCCGCCAAGCCGTCGCTGCTGGTTTCTCCTGGCATACGCTGGGTATGCCGCCCTTGATTCCGGCCTGACGGAGAACCCTTCATGCTGCATCATCTGAACGTTGTTCCAGTCGCTCCATCCCGTGTCGTGGTCATCGGAGCCGGCGGCTTCGTCGGCGCGGCGGTGGCTGAGCGCTTGACGCAAGCCGGCGTGCCGGTGCTGCGCCTGACCCGCGCCGAGGTCGGTCTGCTGGCTCCCGACGCCGCCGACCGGCTGGCGGCGCATCTGCGTGACGGCGACAGCGTCGTCGCGGCGGCGGCCATAGCGCCCTGCAAGACCGTCGCCATGCTGACGGACAACGCCGTACTGACCCTGGCGCTGGTCACGGCGCTGAGCCGGGTGGCGTTGGCGCATGTGGTCAATATCGGCTCCGACGCCGTGTTTATCGACCAGACCGTTCCGTTGACCGAGGACTCGCCCAAGGCTCCCGACAGCCTGCATGGGGTGATGCATCTAGCCCGCGAGATCGCCTTTCACAGCACCGTCACCGCGCCGCTGGCGATCCTGCGCCCGACGCTGATTTATGGCGCGGATGAT
>DATGZW010000398.1:0-2872 GCA_035297005.1 Patescibacteria group bacterium | reverse complement strand
CGCCGCCGACCTTACCCCCGGTCAGGAAACCCGATTGCCCCTTGGCGGCCGCATCGCCGCCGGGCATCCGCTGGCTGAGCCGGCCTTGCGCGGCCACGCCTATCGCATCTTCACCGGAGCGCCCGTCCCCGCCAGCCTCGACACTGTGATCATGCAGGAAGACTGCCGCGAAGATAACGGCGCGGTGATCCTGCCGGCCAGCGTCAAAGCCGGCGGCAATATCCGCCGCGCCGGGGAATCGGTGAAAATCGGCTCGGTACCGCTGGCCGCTGGAACCCTGTTGGGGCCGCAGCATATCGGCGTCGCCGCCACGTTGGGCCTGACCGCGCTGCCGGTGCGCCGCCGCCTGCGCGTCGCCATTTTCTCGACCGGCGACGAAATCCGCGACCCCGGCCAGCCCTTGCCGCCCGGCTGCCTGTACGACGCCAACCGCTATACCCTGACCGGCCTGCTGACCGCCTCGGGCTGCGATGTCACCGACCTTGGCATCCTGCCCGACCGCTTGGAGGCGATCCGCGACACCCTGGACCGCGCCGCCGCCGGGCATGACCTGATCGTCACCTCGGGCGGCGTCTCGGTCGGGGCGGAGGACCATGTCAAAGCCGCCGTGCAGGCGTTGGGCAGCCTGTATCTATGGCGGCTCGCGCTGAAGCCCGGCAAGCCGCTGGCGCTGGGCGAGGTCAAGGGCACCGCTTTCCTCGGCCTGCCCGGCAATCCGGTGGCGGTGATGGTGACCTTCCTGTTGTTCGCCCGCCCGCTGATAGCCCGCCTGTCGGGGGCGACCTTCCGCCCGCAACGCCGCTATCCCCTGCCCGCCGCCTTCACCCTGAAGAAGAAAGCCGGCCGCCGCGAATTCCCCCGCGCCCGCATCGTCCAGACCGCTTTCGGCCCGGTCGTCGAACTGCTGAAAGGCGACAGCTCCGGCGTGCTGACCTCGATGAGTTCGGCAGAAGGCTTCGTCGATCTGCCCGAAGCGGCGATGGACATCGTGCCCGGCGACTCGGTCGCCTTCCTGCCATTCAGCGAGGCGATGCCGTGAAGATTCTGTACTTCGCCTGGCTGCGCGCCAAGATCGGCACCGGCGAGGAAGACCTTTCGCCACCCGCCGAGATCGCCACCGTCGGTGCCTTGATCGCCTGGCTGAAGACCTGCAGCCGCGGCCATGCCGAAGCCTTCGCCGAAGGCAGCCTGATTCGCGCCGCCGTCAATCAGGACTATGCCGGCCTGGACCATCCCGTCGCGGCGGGTGACGAGGTCGCCTTCTTCCCGCCCGTCACCGGAGGCTGAGCCGATGATCCGCGTTCAGTCCGAGGATTTCGACCCCGGCGCCGAGATCGCCCGCCTGAGCGATGGACGCACCGACATCGGCGCCGTCACCAGTTTCATCGGTCTGGTGCGTGGCGGCGACATCCGCGCGATGACGCTGGAACACTACCCCGGCATGACCGAACGCCAATTGGCCGCCATCGAGGCCGAAGCCTGCCAGCGCTGGCCATTGCAGGCGGTGACGATCATCCATCGTGTTGGCCGCTTACTGCCGGGCGAGCGGATCGTGTTGGTTGCCATCGCCTCGCCACACCGTGCCGCCGCCTTCGAGGCCTGCGAGTTCATCATCGACAGATTGAAAACCGACGCCCCCTTTTGGAAACTGGAAGAGCGGCACGATGGGGCGCATTGGGTCGAAGCCAAAGGCAACGACGACGCCCGCGCCCAACGGTGGAGAAAATAGCGTCTTTCAGATGAAATAATTTTCAACTGTGTCTTCCTTACCAACCCCGTGCACCGATATACTCCCCAACAGCGGAGGGGCGGGATTACTGGTACAGAAGGGTGGAAGACCGGGTGGCGCAGGACGACGATCTCACGGGCGGCCCGGTTCCCGAGGCCTCTGGAACGGAAGATGGAGCAGAACTGCTTGTCTATCCGCGCCGTAATCGCGACCTTTTCCAGTATCTGATCACCACCTTCCAATCGATGCTGCCGGCTGAAAAAGCCGCTGTTTTCGACATGATCGCCGCCGAGCTGGAACGCTCGATCCACGACAACTGCCAGATTTGCCGCATCACCCATCAGCAGGCCACCGCCGAGCCGCCGCGCGATCTGCGCCGCAGCCGCTTCCTGTTGCGTCTGGTGGTCAGCCGGGTGTCGCATCTGTTCGCTGGCGACAAGGCGATCCTGCCGCGCTCGCTGATCGAGGGCATGGACCGCTATATGAAGAAGGCCTTCGGTTCGGTGATTTATGCCGAGCTGGACGCCGAAGCCGACGAATTGCTCTATCGCGTCAATTGCGACGACGACCGCGAGATGTGGGAGAAGATCCGCACCAATCCCCAATGGTGCCGCTTCGTCGATACCATTTTCATCCGCATCCTGTTCCGCTTCGAAAACTTTGCCAACGGCAAAAAGACCTTCATGGCCATCCTGGAAGTGACCATGCAGGAGGTGTCTCGCTTCACCTTTACCGACGACCATTTCGCGCTGGTCTTCGAGGCCATGTTCTCGGAACTATGGACCGAATTGGAAAACGAGGAACAGCGCATCCGCTGGGACTTCATGTTCGGCGACGGCACCAGCAAACGCCTGGAAGCCATTCTGCGCCTGGGGCTGGTCCGCTATCTGAAGCGCAAAGACAGCAAGGTGCTCGGCTCCGGCCGCGTGGTCGCGGCGGACAAGTCCGCCAGCCGGTCGCCGTCGGTGTTGGCACGGCCGAAGTCGTAAGAACCGTAAATTTTCTTTTCTCCGTCGTAGCCGGGCTTGTCCGGGCACGACGAATCAGGGGTGACTGCGTCCTCTTCTCAAGCCTTGGAGCCGTCTTCCCCTGCCCCCGCATAGCGGATCGCCAGCACCTCGATGTGATCCACCCCCGCAGGGG
>DATGZW010000397.1:0-5163 GCA_035297005.1 Patescibacteria group bacterium | reverse complement strand
GCCGCCGGGAACCAGCTTGGCCGCCGGATCCGAGGTCTTAGTCCAGGGATTGACCACCGGGCCGAAATAGCTGGTCTGGTTCGACGAGCCCATGGCGAATTCGTCCAGGGCGGTCTTACCGACCGCCACCGCGCCCGCCTTCAGCAGATTGGCCGAAACGGTCGATTCGTATTGCGGCACGAAGTTCTCAAGGATGCGCGAACAGGCGGTGGTGCGAACGCCTTCGGTGCAGAACAGATCCTTCATGCCGATCGGCAGGCCTTCCATGGCCCCGGCCTGCCCTGCGGCAATGCGGGCGTCGGAGGCACGGGCGCGCTCGACCGCCAGTTCCGGCGTTTCGGTGACAAAGGCGTTCAGGCCACGCCCGGCTTCGACGGCGCGCAGATGCGCCTCGACCAGCTCGACGGCGGAAAAGCTCTTGGCCGCCAGCCCGTCACGGGCCTCGGCCATGGTCAGATGGGTGAGTTTGGTCATGCTTATTCCACCACCTTGGGAACCAGGAAGAAGCCGTCCTGCTGCTCGGGGGCATTGGCCAGCACCTTGTCGCGGCAATCTCCGTCGGTGACGACGTCGGCGCGGCGCGGCAGCTCCATATGGGCGACGCTGGTCATCGGCTCGATGCCGTCGGTGTTCACCTCGGCCAATTGCTCGACGAAGGTGATGATGTTCGACAGTTCGCCGGCCAGATGATCGAGCTCGTCGTCGCGCACCTCAAGGCGCGCCAGATTGGCAATATTTCTGACCGTGGCTTTGTCCAAGGACATGGGGTCAAACTCTCCGCAGTGGGGGCCGGTGGCGCCCCGGATAACGCACGGATTCATAGAGAAATCCTAGATTGGGGCGAAAGTTAGCACCCACCTTTGCCAACCGCAACCCATCCCGCGCCGCAGGGCTTAGCCAAGATCGGCGATTACACATCTTTTGGATGAAAATCTTTACGTATACACTCCCCCGTCATCACGGAGGGGGAGCCAGCATGAACGACCAGCAGAGCAGCGAGTTGAACCAACGGATCGACGGCTATTATTCCAGTATCCCGCGTTTGCTGGTCGATAGCCCAGACCTGCAAAAGCAGTGCTTCGGTTACCTTAAACAGGCGCAAACCGCCCTGGCCGCCAATGACGAGATCACCTGCCGCATGCAACTGGCCGATATCGATGTCGAGATGACCGTCCGCAAGCGTCAGACCTTTGCCACCGCGTTGACCTTGGTGGTGGTCTATGGCGTCCTGGCGATCCTGCTGGGCAGCATCTATCTGGACGACCATTTCGGCGACGGTAAGTTGCATTTCGTCACCGATGGTCAGATCGCCGGAGTCTATATCGAGGTCTGGCAGTGGGCGCTGTTCGGCACCGCCGCTGCCATGATCCTGCGGGTTTCGCGCTACGACTTCGCCAATCGCCAAGAGGCTTTGCGTTGGGCCATCTCGCGTCCGGTGCTGGGGCTGGTGATGGGCGGGCTGGCCTACTTAATAGTGCATGCCGGGCTGTTCGCTTTCGTCGGCGACACCGCTTCCGCGCAGCCGAACACCCTGAAATGGGTGGTCGCCTTCCTGGGCGGCTTCAGCGATACGCTGTCGGTCACCCTGCTGAGCAAGCTGCAAGAGAAACTGCTGGCACAGCCCCCCGGAAAGGGTTCCACGCCGCCACCTGCCGACGATGCGGCGGCGGCGGAACCCGAAGCGGAGGCACCCGCCCCTGCCCCCGAGGTGAAGCTGCTGCCAGTGCAGACTGCGGCAACCGGCTGAACCTACGCAGCATCCTTGCATTCGGCGGGCGGACGTGTTGCCTTGTGGGCGATGTCGAACCCGCCCGCCACCGCCAGCTTCGAATACCGCCTACAGCGCGAGCCGGTGGGGGTGGTGGTGCTTGATTCGGAACGGCGGGTGGTGTCGGCCAACCCCATCGCCGCCGCTCTGCTGTCGCGTAGCGGTATGGACTGGCGGGGCGCCGATATCGTCTCGCTGCATCCAGCCGCTGCCCAATCCAAGGTGCGTTGGCTGCTCGACACCGCGCAAGCCGCGCCCGACCAGCCTGCCGGCATGACGATGACCCTGCCGACCGGTACTCTGGTGACGCGGGTAACGGCGCTGAGCGGTTCGGGCTCGGCCGGCTATTGCATGCTGTTCCACACCATCGACCGCCCCGCCACCGCGCCGGTTCCGACGCCGGATACCTCGTGGCTGGTCAAGCTGCCGCTGTCGGTGCGCAGCGGGCTGGCGCTGATCGACGTCAACGAGGTGGTCTATCTGCGCGCCGACGGCCATTACACCCGCGCCGTCAGCGAAGCCGCCGATGCGCTGTGCACCCTGCCCCTGACCGAGTTGGAACGCCGCCTGGATCCCGCCCAATTCCTGCGGGTGCATCGCAGCTATCTGGTCAATCTGCGCCACACCCATGCGGTCGAACGCAGCGACGGCCAGTGGTGGCTGATCATGGCCACCGAAGCCCCCACCCGCGTTCCCGTCAGCCGCGCCAACATCGAAGGCCTGCGTCACCGCCTGGGCATTTGAAGCGCCCCCGCTGTCGTTCACGCCCGGTCGGCGTCATTCATTCATCGCCGCTTGCTCTGCCATCGGCTTGGCCGCGATGCTGCCGGCGGGGCATTTGACCGGGTAGTATGACCGCATGAACGATATCAAATCCGTCGAACGCTACGTAACCTTCCGCAACATCGACTGCACCGCCAACTCGGCCAAGTTGATGGAGCACATCTATGCGCTGATCGACGATCCGGCCAAGACCAACCCGTTCTGGGAACGCTTCAAGGAACGCGTGATCGCCGCCGGAAATGTGCATGTGCGGGTCACCGACGAGTTGTGCCTGCTGTGCTCGCACACTTATTTCATCGAGGAATTGTTCGACGAGCACGGCGACGAGGCCGGCCTGATCCATTTGCGCCGCCTGGAAGAGGAATGCTGCTAGCCAAAACCGGCATCTTGGGATAGGCAGGGTGCATGTCCATTTTGCCCCCCGCCGACCTTAAGCCCCTGTTGACCCGCGACCAACGCCTGTTGGGCCTGGATCTGGGCAGCAAGACCATTGGCTTGGCTCTGTCCGATGTCAGTCACACCATCGCAACCCCGCTATCGACCATCCAGCGCACCAAGTTCACCAAGGACGTCGTCGAGCTGTTCCAGATTATGGAGTCGAAAGACGTCGGCGCGCTGGTGCTGGGCCTGCCGGTCAGCATGGACGGCACCGAAGGGCCGCGCTGCCAGTCGGTGCGCCAGTTCGCCGCCACCCTGTTGAAGCTGCGCGATATCCCCATCGCCTTTTGGGACGAACGGCTGTCCACTGCCGCCGTCACCCGCACGCTGCTGGAGGCCGACACCAGCCGCCGCCGCCGCGCCGAGGTGGTCGATAAAATGGCCGCCGCCTATATCCTGCAAGGGGCCTTGGACGCCTGTTTCCGCAAGTTGCTCTAAGGCGAATGCCCAATAGCGAGGGGATCGCGTGCGCATCTTCGCTGCCCTCTTGCCGGGCGGCATGCGCGGTCATATAGTCCGCCTATGACCCAAGCGCGCTTCCCCAATCGTCATCTCCTCGGCATCCAAGGCCTGGGCCCGCAGGAGATCACCACGCTGCTCGACCTGTCGGACGGCTACGTGGAAAAGAACCGGTCGAACGATCGCAAGATGAACACTCTGCGCGGTCAGACCGTCATCAACCTGTTCTTCGAGAACTCGACGCGAACGCGAACCAGCTTCGAGCTGGCCGGCAAGCGCCTGGGCGCCGATGTCATCAACATGCAGGCTTCGGGCAGCTCGGTCGCCAAGGGCGAAACGCTGATCGACACCGCGATGACGCTGAACGCCATGCATGTCGATGTGCTGGTGGTGCGACACCCCGATTCCGGCGCGGTCAAACTGCTGTCGGAAAAGGTCAACTGCGCCGTCATCAACGGCGGCGACGGCGCGCATGAGCACCCGACGCAGGCGCTGCTCGACGCCCTGACCATCCGCCGCCGCAAGGGCCATCTGGACGGGCTGACCGTCGCCATCTGCGGTGACGTGCTGCATAGCCGCGTCGCCCGGTCGAACATCTATCTGCTCAACGCCATGGGCGCCCGCGTGCGCCTGATCGCGCCCCGCACCCTGCTGCCGGCGCAGGCCGAGCGCCTGGGCGTCGAGGTCTTCCACGACATGCGCCAAGGCCTGCGCGACGTCGATATCGTGATGATGCTGCGCGTGCAGAATGAACGCATGCGCGGCCACTTCATCCCCTCGATCCGCGAGTATTTCCACTTCTTCGGCCTGGATTACGAAAAGCTGTCCTTCGCCAAGCCCGACGCGCTGATCATGCATCCCGGCCCGATGAACCGCGGCGTCGAGATCGACAGCGATCTCGCCGACGACGTCGAACGTTCGGTCATCCGCGAACAGGTCGAAATGGGCGTCGCCGTGCGCATGGCCTGCCTTGATATCCTGACCCAGAACCTGGCGGAGGTGAAGTAATGTCCGCCCGCACTCCCGGCCGCGTCGCCTATGTGAACGCGCGCCTGCTCGACCCCGCCTCCGGCCTTGACGCCAAGGGCGCCGTGCTCACCGACGGCGAAAGCATCGTCGATGTCGGCCCCGGCCTGTTCGCCGGCGGCGTGCCCTCCGGCATCGAAACCATCGACTGCAACGGCGCTTGCCTGGCTCCCGGCCTTGTCGATATGCGCGTGCAGTTGCGCGAACCCGGCGAAGAGCACAAGGAAACCTTGCTCAGCGCCGGTCAGGCGGCGGTCGCCGGCGGCGTCACCTCGCTGGTCTGCCTGCCCAACACCGATCCGGTGATCGACGATGGCGCCACCGTCGAGTTCGTCGCCCGCCGCGCCCGCAAGAACGGCTTGGCCAAGGTCTATCCTTACGCCGCTGCCACCAAGGGCACGCTGGGGTTAGAACTGTCCGAGATGGGCCTGTTGGCGGAAGCCGGCGCTCTGGCCTTCACCGATGGCACCAAGGCGATCAAAAGCGCCCAGGTGATGCGCCGGGCGTTGTCCTATGCCGCCACCTTCGGCCTGATGATCGTCCAGCACCCGGAAGAGCCCAGTCTGGCCGATGGCGGGGTGATGACCGAAGGCGAGATGGCGACCCGCCTAGGCCTGTCCGGTATCACTCCGGCAGCCGAAGCGATCATGCTGGAGCGCGACGTGCGTTTGGTCGAGTTGACCGGTGCC
>DATGZW010000396.1:0-10383 GCA_035297005.1 Patescibacteria group bacterium | reverse complement strand
GCGTTGAACAGGGTCGACTTGCCCACATTGGGCAGGCCGACGATGCCGCAGTTAAAACCCATCAGAGGCCTCCGGTTAGGTCTGGCTTTTTCGGTTTGGCGACGGGTACGGCTTGCGCGACTTTCGTCATGAAGCTGGTTTCGTCACCCTTGAGCAGCAAAGGCAGTTGGTCCGACACGGCATCGAACAGCGGCAGCAGCCAGGTTTCCTCGGCTTTGGCAAAATCGCCCAGCACGTAGGGCGTGACCAGGGATTTGTCGCCGGGATGGCCGATTCCTAAGCGGATTCGCCAATAATCTTGGCCCAGATGGGCATCGATGCTTTTCAGCCCGTTGTGACCGCCGGCGCCACCGCCTTTTTTGACGCGGAGCTTGCCGGGCGGCAAATCCAATTCGTCATGCAGGACGACGATATCGGCCAGCGCGATCTTATGAAACCGCACCGCTGCCGCGACCGATTGGCCGGACAGGTTCATGAATGTTTCAGGCTTGAGCACCAGAACCTTTTCGCCGTCGATGGTTCCTTCGGCCAGTTGGCCTTGGAATTTCGCACGCCAGGACGAAAAGGAATGGCGGCGGACGATCTCGTCCGCCGCCATGAACCCGATATTGTGGCGGTTCCGGGCGTATGCCCCGCCGGGGTTGCCCAGTCCCACCAACAACCGCATCGGATTAAGCGGACGCGCCTTCGGTCCCACCCGGCGCCACGGTCGGCGCGGCGATGGTGGCGATGGTCATGCCCTTTTCGTGCGACACGGCGGTCGCGCCCTCGGGCAGCGGAACCGCCGACAGGTGCAGCGAGGTGCCGATTTCGAGGCCGGTTAGATCAACCACCAGCTGGCTGGGGATGTGATCGGCGGCGACGATGATTTCCAGCTCGTGATGCACGACGTTCAGCACGCCGCCAGCCTTGATGCCGGGGGACTTGTCCTGGTTGGCGAAGTGCACCGGAACCTTGACATGAACCTTGGAATCAGCGGTGACGCGCAGGAAGTCGACATGCAGCGGCTGACCGGTGACCGGGTGACGCTGGACGTCGCGGCACAGGCACAGCTCGTTGACGCCATCGACCTGGACGTTGAACAGACGGGTGACGAAGCCCGCGGTGTTCATCTCGGCCCACAACCGGCGAGGGTTGAGCGAGATCGAAACGGGAGCCTGCTTGTTACCATAGATGACGCCGGGGACGAAACCCTGGCGGCGAGTCTCACGGGCGGGCCCCTTTCCGCCGGCAACACGCACCACGGCGCCGAAATTAGTGACTTGAGTCATGGAAAACTCTCCAACACATAGCGGCGCGGCCTCCAGGGGTGCCCACGCCATAGGAAGCGGAGGGTGTACACCTCCCGCCAACGCATTTCAACCGTGTTGTGCTTAGTCGAACAGGCTGGAAACCGACCGCTCTTCGCTGATGCGCTGGATCGATTCGGCCATCAACGGGGCGATGGTGATCTGGCGGATGTTGTGCGCCAGCTTGACCGCGTCGGTCGCCTGGATCGAATCGGTGGTGACCAGGCTTTGCAGCGGCGAGGCGGTGACGCGGGCGACGGCCCCGCCCGACAGCACGCCATGCGTGACATAAGCGGACACCGACACGGCACCGGCCTTCATCAAAGCCTCGGCGGCGTTGCACAAGGTGCCGGCCGAATCGACGATGTCATCGACCAGGATACACTGACGGCCGCGCACGTCGCCGATGATGTTCATCACCTCGGAGACACCGGCGCGCTCGCGCCGTTTGTCGATGATGGCAAGGTCGGCATCGATGCGCCGGGCGATGATGCGGGCGCGCACCACGCCGCCGACGTCGGGCGACACGATCATCAGATTGTCGCCCTGGAAATGGTTCTTGATGTCGTTGGTGAACACCGGAGCGCCATACAGGTTGTCCAGCGGGATATCGAAGAATCCCTGGATCTGACCGCTGTGCAAATCGATGGTGACGACGCGATCAGCCCCGGCGGTAGTGATCAGATTGGCCACCAGCTTGGCCGAAATCGGCGTGCGCGGACCCGATTTGCGATCCTGGCGGGCATAGCCGAAATAGGGGATGACGGCAGTGATGCGCCGGGCCGACCCGCGCCGCAAGGCGTCGCAGGTAACCAGCAGTTCCATCAAATTGTCATTGGCGGGGGCGCTGGTTGAATTGACCACGAAGACATCTTCGCCACGCACGTTTTCATGGATCTCGACGAAGATTTCCATGTCGTTGAAGCGTCGGATGCTGGCGGAGGTGAGGGCGAGATTCAGGTAACTCGCAATGGCTTCCGCAAGCGGACGATTGCTATTGCAGGCGAGGATTTTCATGACGGAACCCTTCGGGTACGGCCGAAGTAACGGGGGGGAATTGCGGCGCGGCGGACTGTAACAGTGGTGTCGCACGATGTAAACGTGATTTGAAAACTAGGGGGCCGGCTTGCGCTGGCGAATCACCTCGGCCACCCCTTCGGCGCCAGCATTGGTAATGTCGCGGCCTGTCGCACCAAGATTGCCGATCACCAGACCGTGATCAACCGGGCCGCCTTGTGACACCATGCCAAGCTCTTTTCCGGTGGCGTCACTCACCCGCCAATCAACCTCGACGACATCCTGTCCGCCCTTGGGACCGGGCAGAACCCGCAAGGCTCCCTCGACCACCATGACCGGCTTGTCGTCGCTGATGGCGATGCCTTGGCGGGCCAGGGCGCGGCTCATGGTCAGGGTCAGGCTGTCGGCGTCGATGGTCGGCGGCGTCTTGATGCGGCGCAACGCCACATGCGGGCGGGCTTCCAGATCGGACAGGCCGGAGCCTTCGCCGCGCAAGGCCCGGCTGAGAGCTGCGGCGCTTTGGCGGGCCAGGGTCACGCGGGCCAAGGCGTCGGGCTTGCCCGGTGGCAGCGGCTGGCGGCTGTCCGCCACCGTCTTGCCGGCGGCGTCGGCGATGTGCCAGAGCACCGCGCCGTCCTCGACATGGCCTTGCAAGGTCAAGGCACCAGGGCCGCCGTCCTCGACCGAGGCGGTGATTTCTTCATTTTGCAGCGCCTGGGCCACCTCCTTGTCCAGGCCGGGCA
Source organism: Patescibacteria group bacterium (assembly GCA_035297005.1). Classification (GTDB taxonomy): domain Bacteria; phylum Pseudomonadota; class Alphaproteobacteria; order Rhodospirillales; family Magnetospirillaceae; genus DATGZW01. The sequence continues at coordinate 7,334 of DATGZW010000396.1, read as the reverse complement.
GTTCGGCCAGCGGCAGCACCTTGACCGGGGCCATGGCGCGGACGTCGGCCAGCAAGGCATTGGACTGCTCGGATTCGAACGGATGCGGCAGCGGGCCGCAGGCGGCCAGCAGGCTCAGCAGGGCGATGGCGGGGCGGCGGTAAGGGCTCAAAACAAGGCGCATCCGGCGACCAGCGCTACCAGGGTGAAGGCGGCCATCAGCCACAGATAAGGCATGCTCAGCGTTCCAGCACGATGACGGACAGCTCGCGGCCATAATCGGGTTCACCGCGCAAGGTGGCGCGGCGGTAGCTGAAGAAGCGGTCTTCCTCGCGGCAGGTGTCGCAGGGGGTGCGGGCGACATCGGCGATGCCGATTTTGCCCAGGCGGCGCGCCACATAGCCCGGCAGGTCGAAGAACCAGCGGCCCGAATGCGCTGCCGAGAGGGCGAAGAAGAAGTGGTTGTCGGCATCCTCGGCCAGGAACGGCGCCGGGAATTCCGGACCGACCTCATAGGAGCGTTGGGCGATGCAGGGACCGACGGCGGCGACGATGCGGTTGGCCTTGGCCCCCAGCTTGACCATCTCGGCGACGGTGTTGTCGAGCACCCCGCCAAGCGCCCCGCGCCAGCCTGCATGGGCGGCGCCGATGACGTTGGCGCGCGGATCGGCCAGCAGCACCGGGGCGCAATCGGCGGTCAGAATGCCCAGGGCAACGCCGGTGCGGTTGGTCACCATGGCGTCGGCGACGGGCGGCTTGGCGGCATCCCAATGTTCGTCGACGACCACGACATCGGCGGTGTGCTGCTGATAGACGGTGGCCAGGGCGGTCGGCGGCAGGTCAAGCGTCGCCAGCGCGCGGGCGCGGTTGGCGATGACATTTTCGGCGCTGTCGCGCGATCCCAGGCCGCAATTGAGCGAGGCATAGATGCCCTCGGACACGCCGCCCTCACGGGTAAAGAAGCCGTGGCGGATACGCAGGATCTCGTTAAGGGCGGAGACGGTGATCATGGGGCGTCATCTCAAGCGGCGAAGCCGGGGGGGCAGGGAAGCATCGGTTGGGTCATCGCCAGGGCTTTGAACAGGGTGCCCATTTCCGTGGCGTCGATCAAGCGTCGGCATGCGGCGGCGATTTCTCCGGCCTTGTCCGGAGACGACCGCGTCAGCCGTTCGCACCGCAATTCGATGCCTAAGGCGCGCAGGAAGCTTCCTTGCGTGACCGGCCCGAAGCACTGCGCCGGGCGGGCGGCTTGGGCCAGAGCCTGGAAATCGACATGGGCGGTCAGGTCGGCCTCGCCGGGGGCTTCGAGCACGGGGGCGTAGGCATGGCGGCGCACCGCTTGCACGGTGTCGCCGAGCGCGCTGGCCGGGTGGCCGTAATCAATGATCAGCGCCGCCCCACCGCTGGCCGCCAGCCGCTGGCCGATTGCGGCGGCGATATCGCGGGCGGCAGGGTTGGTTTCGAAAATGGCACCCTCGGTGGCGACCGGAGCGGTCAGGCCATGCGCCAGCGGGCCATCGACGAAGACCAGCGCATCGCCGTCGGCGCCGACCATGCGCTCATGCCAACCGTCGCTGCGGCGGATCCATTGATGCACCGGCAGGGCGTCGAAGAATTCATTGGCGACCAGCAGCAACGGCCCCGGCGGCAAGGTCGAGAGGTCGTCATGCCAGACCGGAGCAACCCCCGCCAGCCGGTCGGCCTGCTTGGCCCGCAAGGGGCGGCTGGTTTCGACCAGATGGACGCGGATGGCGCGGCTGAACTCGGGCACCATGGCGGCGGCGCGCAACAGATCGGCCATCAAGGTGCCACGGCCCGGCCCCACCTCGGCCAGCACCACCTCGGTCGGCGAGCCCATGCTCTGCCAGACGACGGCGCACCACAGCCCGATCAATTCGCCGAACATCTGGCTGATTTCCGGGGCGGTGGTGAAGTCTCCGGCCACGCCCAAGGGATCGCGGCTGCGGTAATAGCCGTGTTCGGGGTGGGCCAGCGCCTCGCCCATGTAATCGGCGAGGCTGAGGGGGCCGGTGGCGCGGATGCGTTCGCGCAGCAGACGGGCGAGCGGGGTCAAGCGGCGCGCCGGGCCTTGGCAATCAGGCCAAGGCCGACCAGGACGAAGGGGATCGACAGCAACTGCCCCATGGTGGCGCCGCCCCACAGGAAGCCCAGATAGGAATCCGGCTGGCGGAAGAATTCGCCAATGATGCGGGCCAGCCCATAGCCGGTGAGAAAGGCTCCGGCGACGGTGCCGGAGCGCAGCCGCACCGCTTCGATGCGCCACAGGATGTTCAGCAGCACGAACAGCGCAAGGCCTTCCAGCCCGGCTTCGTAAAGCTGGCTGGGGTGGCGGGCGATGGGGCCGCCATTGGGGAAGACCATGGCCCAGGGCAGGTCGTCGGGAGCCTCGCGGCCGAACAGCTCGCCATTGACGAAATTGGCGATACGCCCCAGGAACAGCCCGATCGGCACCACCGTGCAGACGGCGTCGCCGACGGCGAACAGGTTCAGCTTGTACTTCCGCGCATAAAGAATGATCGCCAGGATGACGCCCAGCGCCCCGCCGTGAAACGACATGCCGCCCTGCCACACCATCAGCGCCTCGAACGGGTGCGATAGGTAGAACAGCGGTTTGTAGAACAGCACGAAGCCCAGCCGCCCGCCCAGCACGACGCCCATGGTGACCCACACCAAGAAGTCGTCGACCTGTTCGGCGGACATCGCATAGGGCGCCTTGGACACCAGCCAGCGCATGTATTTCCAGCCGCCGACCAGCCCGATGATGTAGGCGACGGCGTACCAGCGAATACCGAACGGCCCATAGATATGGACGATTTCCGGGTCGATTTGGGGATAGGAAAGAGCCATTTCAGCGATACCGATCGGCGGCCGACAGATAATGCCGGACATAGGTGGTGATGCCGTCTTCCAGCGAGGTGAACGGCTTGTCATAGCCGACGGCGCGCAGGCGGTCCATGCGGGCTTCGGTGAAGTACTGGTATTTGTCGCGGATGTTCAGCGGGGTGTCGACGAACTTGATGTAGGGCTCCTTACCGGCGGCGTGATAGACGGCGGTCGCCAGATCATAGAAGGTCCGCGCCTTGCCGGTGCCCAGGTTGAACAGCCCCGACACCTGGGGATGGTCGAGCATCCACAGCATCACATCGACGATGTCGCCGACCCAGATGAAATCGCGCTTTTGCCCGCCATCGCTGTAATTGGGATTATGCGAGCGGAACAGATGGGCGGGGGCTCCCGCCTCGGCCTGCGGGTACATTTGGGCGACGACGCTTTGCTGGCCGCCCTTGTGGTATTCGTTGGGGCCATAGACGTTGAAGAACTTCAGCCCCACCCATTGCGGCGGCATCGGCTTGTGGTTGTCCAGTTTGCGCGCCAACCGGCGGTCGAACAGATGCTTGCTCCAGCCATAGGCGTTCAGCGGGTGCAGCAGCGACAGAGAAGCCGGCAAGAAATTGTCCTCGAAGCCCTGCGCGCCATCGCCATAAGTCGCCGCCGACGAGGCGTAGATGATCCGCACATGGTTGCGCGTGCACCAGGCGAACAGCGCCAGCGTCAGATTGAAGTTGTTGGCGACGATCAGGTCGGCGTTGGTTTCCGTGGTCGCCGAAATGGCGCCCATGTGGAACACCGCCTTGATGCGGGCCTTGTTGGCTTCCAGGAAGTCAAAAATCTGGTCGGGATGGACGATGTCGGACAGCTCGCGCTTGGCGATGTTGTGCCATTTGTCGCCGCTGCGCAGCCGGTCGCAGACGACCAATTCGCCGTCGCCGCGCTGCTCAAGGGCGGCGAGGAGGTTGGAGCCGATGAAGCCGGCGCCGCCGGTGACCACGTACATTGCCCGCTCCTGGAACATCTGAGACGAGCTTGGTTATAGGCCGGGGACGATCCGGCAACAAGCCCTTGGGTGTTAGCGCAGAGTGCCGGTTGCACTGCCGCAGCGGCGGCGACATAATGGCACTCTGTTTCCAAAGGTGGCGAAAATGCAGACCGACAACAAACTTTTCGACGATTTCGCCCGCATGGCGGGTGGCGCCCTGAACGCGTTGACCGGCGTCAAGACCGAGATCGAGGCCATGGTGCGCCAGCAGTTCGAACATTTCCTCGCCAACATGAATCTGGTCACGCGCGAGGAATTCGAGGCGGTGCAGGCGCTGGCCGCCAAGGCCCGCGACGAGCAGGAATCCCAGGCGGTGCGTCTGGCCGCCGTCGAAGCGCAATTGGCGGCGCTGGCCGGCAAGGCGCCGGACGCCCAGTAGCCAGCGGTCGAATTCTCGCCTAAAGCCGCAGAAACTCTGCCTTTTGGGCGGAAATAAGCACATCCTTGGCGCTATTGCGGATTATCCACAGCAAAGCCGACCAAGGAGGTGTTTATTTCTTGCCCTGGTGAGAGGTGGCCGATAGGGTGCCGTTTGAGCTGTAATGGGTAAGGCCTACTAGGTGAGGGCTCTACCGAAGGCCGTTTCCCGCCACATGCCAAGGGAGGTTGTGGGCATGACGCTTCTGGCGACGTTGGAAGAAGAGACGGCAGCCAATCCTCTCGATCTTGTTGAGCAATTCGTATCGGCCAACGACTGGCCATTCGATCGCCGCAGCGACGAGGAAATGGCAGTCGAAGTTCCGGGCAAGTGGTGCGATTACAGCCTGTATTTCGCGTGGCGCGAAGACATTGGGGCGATGCACTTCACCTGTGCCTTCGATATGAAAGTGCAAGCGGCCAAGCGGGCTCCTGTCTACGAACTGCTGTCGATGGTCAATGAACGGCTGTGGCTCGGCCATTTCGGTCTGTGGGCCGAAGAAGGCGTGCCGATGTTCCGCCATGCAGTGCTGTTGCGCGGCGTCGGTGGGGCCAGCATGGAGCAGATCGAGGATTTGGTGGATATCGCCATTTCCGAATGCGAGCGCTTCTATCCCGCCTTCCAGTTCGTCATCTGGGGCGGAAAATCGGCCACCGATGCCATTTCGGCGGCCTTGCTGGATACGGTTGGCGAAGCATGACCCGCATTCTTTTGGTGGGCTGCGGCAAGATGGGCGGAGCCATGCTGGATGGCTGGCTCGACCGTGGCATTTCCGCAAGCGATATCATTGTCGTTGAACCCAGCCTGTCGGTGGCGCGTACCGGACTGAGCGTGGTCGCCGGCATTGATGGTATTCCCGCCACGTTCCACCCCGATGTGGTGGTGCTGGCGGTCAAGCCGCAGATGATGGACGCCGTGCTGCCGCCCTATGGCCGCTATACCGGCGCGGTGTTCCTGTCGATCGCGGCGGGCAAGACCATCGGTTACTTTACCCGTGGTCTCGGTGATGCTTTGGCGGTGGTGCGGGCAATGCCCAACACCCCCGCTTCGGTACGGCGCGGCATGACCGTGGCGGTCGCCAATGGCGCCGTGACCGAGGCGCAAAAGCAGATTTGCGACGGATTGCTGGCGGCGGTCGGCGATGTCGCCTGGGTCGAGGACGAAGCATTGATCGACGCAGTGACCGCCGTCTCCGGTAGCGGCCCGGCTTATGTGTTCCTGCTGGCGGAAACGCTGGCCGAGGCGGGCATTGCCGCCGGACTGCCGCCTGAATTGTCGGCGCGTCTGGCGCGGGCCACCCTGACCGGGTCTGGCGAATTATTGCGCCAATCGTCGGAGACTCCGGCGGTGCTGCGCCAAAATGTCACCAGTCCCGGCGGCACCACCTTTGCCGCCTTGCAGGTGTTGATGGGGGAGGGTGGTTTCAACGGTCTGATGACCCGCGCCATCGCCGCCGCCACGCAGCGTTCGCGCGAACTGGCCGGCTGACCGCCCTTGGATGGGGTGTTCCGTCAAAGATTGACAGCGTAAGTTTTGTTGCGATGCAACAAAAGTGTTGACCGCCCTTCATGGTCGAACATAACCTAACCGCGCCGCATTCCTGTTCATCTCCCCGTGGAGGACGCCTCATGGCTAAGCAGCCCGAAAGCCCGTTTGATTTCGACGTGACCAAGCTTCTTGGTGATTTCAAAGTTCCCGGCCTCGATGTCGAGACCTTGGTGTCATCACAGCGCAAGAACATTGAAGCCCTGACCCAGGCCAACAAGCTGGCTTTCGAGGGCGTGCAGGCTGTCTTTAAGCGTCAGGTCGAAATCCTGCGCCAGACCCTGGAAGAAAGCGCCGTGGTCGCCAAGGAATTGGTCGAAGCCGGCACCCCGCAGGACAAGGCCATCCGTCAGACCGAGCTGGCCAAGGATGCCTTCGAGCGTTCGCTGTCCAATGCGCGTGAGCTGTCCGAGATCATCGCCAAATCGAACGCCGAGGCCTTCGAACTGCTGAACAAGCGCTTCACCCAGGTTCTGGATGAAGTTAAGGACAGCATCACCAAGGCCAAGTAAGGCTGGTTTTTCTGGCCCCGCCAGGACATCGACGGCCGCCCGGTACATCCGGGCGGCCGTTTTTGTTGGCGGGGTGGGTCAGGCGCCGTTCGCGGTGGGCGCCAGTTTCTTGATGTCTTTTTCCAGATCGATGCGGCGCGAGCGGCAGACGGTGGCCAGGCATTCGGCGATGCCCGATCCGTCCTCGGCGCCGCCCCCGCCCGAAGCCCTCGTCTTGCGCGCTTGTTCTTCCAGCTGCTTGACGGCGGTCACCAGATTGCGCAGCGATGTCTGGGTGAAGGTCTGGTATTTGCGCAGCTTGGTCTGTTCCTCGTGGTCGTCGGGGACGATCATCTGAATCGGCCCGAACAACGCCAGGAACAGCGGCTCGCCCAAATGTTCCTTGGCGGTTCCCAGAAACATCTGCATCTGGTCGCGGTTCAGGCTCAGGTCGAGCATGGCGTCCAGGGCGAACTCATTCAGCACATCCAGGTATTCGGCCAAGGCGGCGATGTCGCTTTTGGTGATGCGCTTGTCTTCATGCAGCTTGCGGGCGGTGTCCTTGTTGGCGAAGACGTCCCACTTTTTCTTGGCGTCCAGATGGTCCAGCGCGCCATGCACGGCCTCGAAGCCGGCCTGCCCCATCTCGGTCACGGCGCTTGAGGCCAAGACGTTGTTGGCCATCATCTCGCGCGCCAGTTCGGGGCTTTTGATGATCGCTTCGGCCTTGGTGATGTCGGTCAGCGCCAGTTGGGCAAGGCGTTGCAGCTTTTCCTCGCTGTCCATGCGGGTAATGCCGATGCCTAGCTTATCGAAGACATGCGCCGGGATTTCCACATAGACCGGGAAGAACGGCACCTGCCACTCAAAGTCGAGGGAATCCTTGATTGAGGCATAGAAGCGCCCGGACCGGCTTTGCCCCACCGGCAGCGGCTTATCGACGCCATGGTTGCGGCGGAACAGCTCGGCCAGTTTGCCCAGGCTGATAAGTTTGAAGAACCCC
>DATGZW010000395.1:0-5399 GCA_035297005.1 Patescibacteria group bacterium | reverse complement strand
TAGGACATGCGCCGCCTCCAGAACCTCGGCCAGTTCGGTGACCACCTCGCCGACGAAACGCAGGTTGTCGCCGACATATTGGACAGGGGTGTTGATTTCGTGGGCGATACCGGCCGCCAGTTGGCCGACGCTGGCCAACCGCGAGGACTGCAAGGCCTCGCGCTGGGCCGCCTTCAGCGCCCCCACGTCGCGGAAGGAAATGAGGGCGGACCGGCGGTTCCGATCATCCATGATCGGCGAACAGGCATAGCCCGCGGCCAACGACTTATCTTTGGCAATGACGAACATGGCGTCGTCGTCCCGCTGAGGAAGGCCTTCGACGATCACCCGTTGCCACGGCGATCCCTCGAAGCCGATGGCGTGGTCCCCATGCCGGAGGTGAAGGAGGTGGTCGAGAGGGTAGCCCTCGATATCCCCATTGAAACCATTGCAATTCAGCAGCCGCTTGGCCGAGGGGTTGGCGAAGGCGATTTGGCCGAGGGCATCGACCACCAGGACGCCTTCGTGCAGGCCGTCGGTCATGCGTTTCAGGCGTTCCCGCGAGGCACGCAACGCTTCCTCGGCGAGGATCCGCTCATCGACCTCCCGCCGCAGGTCGGCGGTGCGCTCGGTAACCTGTCGCTCAAGTTCGCGCTGGTGATCGGCGGCGCTGCGGGCAAACAGTAGACGCATCGTGGCGTCGTGAAACATGACGACGGCGCCGCTAACAGACTCATCCCCGGCAACCGGAGCGACGATGCAGTCGATCGGAAACTCCTTTCCGTCGGCGCGGCGAACCATTTCTCCATGAAGATGTTGTCGTGCCACACCATGTCGGAGCGCGACCGCGATTGGCGGGCGTATCGATCCCAGAACATCCGGGCCATCGGCGGTACGCACAAATGCGTCAACGGAATGGCCCACCATGTCGCTGGCTTGGACCGCTAATAGCGTTGCCGCCGCACGGTTGGCAAAGATGACTATGCCGTTTGCGTCCAGGCCGACGATGCCTTCCTCGGTCGAGTCGAGGATGATCTGATAGCGGTGCTGAAGGCGGTCAAGTTCTTCCTCGCGGGCCTTCAGCGCGGTGATGTCCGTCCGGACCGCGATCACCCCGCCGTCCCGGGTCCGCGATTCGCGGCTCTGTACCCAGCGGTGTTTCGCATCGGCCACAACGAAGCGTTCGCCTGTCGCTTGGCGGAAGCGTTTCAGGCGGGCGACCAGCCAAGCCTCAAACTCGCTACCGCCGAATTGCTGCGGAGTCTCCTTGTGCGCGAGGCGCAGGATCTCTTCAAAGGACAGGCCGGGATGGATGGCGTCGTGCGAGGCTCCGAAACTTCTCACATAGGCATCGTTGTAGGTGATCAGCCGCTCTGATCCATCGAAGAGAGCGATGGCATCGTCGAGGGTCGCGATGGCATCTGCCATCTGCTGCTGGGTGCGAGTGGCGCGGCGTTCGGCGTCGAGGGTGCTGTCGACGAGCAGCGCGCGTTGTTGCTCGCGGCGATCCGACCGGTGGGCCATCAGAAGCAGGGCTGCCGCCACCATCGCCAGTACCGCAAAGGCCAGATACTGCTGGGAGCGCCATCGCGACAGGACGGAATCTCGGGTGCGGGCGGCGACGACTATCACCGGATAGTGCTCAAGGGCACGGAACGCCACGATTCTGGTGATGCCGTCGAGCGGGGACGTCGATTCGCCGCCCCCCTCCGTTGCATGGGGAATGAGATCCTTGAACAAATGACTCGTAGCCACGGTCTTGCCGAAATAGTCCAGGCCGCTCGGCGCACGGGCGAGATAAGTGCCATTCAGGCGTAGGAGGGCGTTGCTCGCGTCGGTTTCAGCTAAAACGGCCGAAAATCCCTCTGAGAAGCCTTTGGGATCGACAGCCAAGCGAACGATGGCGGTCATGGTTCCCTGGCGGTTGAAAACCGCCTGGGACAACGGAATCACCGGGCGGTCATCCACGCGGCTAATAAAAGGATCGCCGATATGCAGGCTGTGGTCGGTGGGGTGGTTCAGATGGTAGTGGAAATATTCGCGATCGGAGGCATCGATGGATGGACCGATTTGACCGCCGGCGGTCACTCCTCCATCGATGGAACGACCATTTAGGCCAACGACCAGGATGTTGTTGATTTCGGGAAAGGCGGCGACCCTCGCCTCGATCCATGGCAGAAGCATCTGGTCCGGCCATCGGTCGGGATCGATGCGTTCAGCGGCATCCGCCAAGATGTCGGCGAAGGCATGCAGATCTTCGTCCACTTGGTATTCAAGGACTTTCGCCGATGTCGCCAGCAGGGAGGCGGCGTCATCCCTTGCCGCGCGATAGCTCGTCCACCCTTGCAGAATCGTTGCCGCCGTCATCATCACGATGACGAGAACAGCAGCCTTCCGCGCGCTTCTCGGTGACGGCATCGACCACTCTCTCCTGCGGCGCTCGTCGGCGCGCACCATTCCGAATCGACGTATCTTAAGCCATTTGTGCCGAAACTGTCGTGTTGTGAATCTTTATCCACATGCGGCCTATCAGCCCTTCAATCATCGGTTCAGGCCGCCAATCGGCATGGAGAAGGCTCCCTGGCCTGTTGCGCAGAATGTTGAGGGCGAAGCTACGGATCGATGGCGGGCGCGGTGTTGCCGTATTCGCTGAAGTCGGCAAGAGCCTCGCTTAGACATGAAATTTCCATAGTTTCATGCGACATTGAGTGCCTGCTACTGAAAGAGAGCTTCTATGTCGCCCCGTCTCACCCTTGTCGCCGTCCTGCTCCTGGGGTCTTCGACAGTCGCCCGAGCCGATTTTCTTGGGCAAATGGACTACCTGGATGGCTCGGCCTACCTTTTCATGCCACAGGTTGGCCAGTGGCAGGCCATTGGAGCTGGCACCTCGGTCACCGGCGGCACTTCTCTATCGACCGGCCCGCAATCCCAGGCGGAGATCCAGCTTGGCCTTGCCACCCTTCGTCTGGGCCAACAGACCCAAGTGGATGTCGTCCGCCTTGACCCCGCAGCGGTGCAGATCCAGGTAGATCAGGGCATGACCGCTCTTTATCTGCATGGCCAGCCGCCGCCCGGCGGGTTGGTGGTGGCCACGCCGCTGGGGCAGGCTGTGCTGATGCGGCCCGGCATCTATCACATTGATGTGGCAATCCCTCCTCCAGGAACCCGGCCCGGCTATGCGGAGATCGGCGTTCTGGACGGCGATGCGCAGGTGATGGCTGGCCCTGGCATGGTGCGACTGCTGCCAGGACAAAAGGCCATCTTCGCCGGCCAGCCGACGGCTCTGTCGATAGTCCAGGCCTCTCCTTTGCCGATGGATGACTGGTCGCCCCACCATTGGCGCCACGAGATGGTTATCGCGCCACCGATGGGGGGCCGCCGCGAGGTGGTGATCTCACCGTCCATGGGGGGTGAGCGTCGGCCCGAGGCTCCGCTTTCGCATGAAGCATCGAAGCCGAAGACAATCGAAGGGATGCGTCCCGCCGCGGCCCCCTCGCCCTCTCACGAAGCGCCGCACTCGCAACCGGCAGCAGCGCATCCCCCCGCCGCCGTAGCAGCCGCAACTCATGCACCGGCGACTGCCCCCGCGCCCCATGCCGCCACTCCGCCGGCGAAGGCCGTTCACGATGATAAGACCAAAGATAAGGATAAGGGGGACCACCAATAGCGGCAGCGACGAGAGCCAGTCGGGTCGGTTGGGCCTGGGCGCTGCGTCAGGCCATCGAACGGCATCTATGAAACGACCCTCTTGGTCCATGGCTGGAAGCAAAGGCTCCTGACCCTGACTCTGTCGGTGAACAGGGTGTTCCAGACTTTGCAACAGGCGTCGATGATGGCGGTTCGTTCCGGCCAGACGGCAAGCGAGAGAAACCACTCGCGCAGGAACAGCTCAGATGTGTTCGACCGCGGCCCCGCCGAACATCATGGCTCGACCCATCCCCACAAAAAAACGGGGCCATAAGGCCCCGTTTCCGTATTCAACCCTGAACCCCAGCCGCGTCAGGCGTGACGGGCCTTGTTCAGGTTCTGGGCGACGAAGTCCCAGTTGGCCAGGTTTTCCAGCACGGCCGAGACGAAGTCGGGGCGGCGGTTCTGGTAGTCCAGGTAATAGGCGTGTTCCCACACATCGACGGTAAACAGCGGGATCTGGCCATGCACCAGGGGGGTGTCGGCGTTGGCGGTCTTGGTGACCTTCAGCGTGCCGTTATCCAGCACCAGCCAAGCCCAACCCGACCCGAACTGGGTGGTGGCGGCGGCTTTGAAGTCTTCCAGGAACTTGTCGAACGAGCCGAGGTCGGCCTCGATCTTCGACAGCAGCGCGCCGGCCGGCTTGCCGCCGCCGCCGTGCTTCAGGCTGTTCCAAAAGAAGGTGTGGTTCCACACCTGGGCGGCGTTGTTGAACAGGCCCTGCTTCGAGGCGTCGCCGGCGACTTCCTTGATGACGTCCTCCAGCGGCTTGTCGGCCAGGGGGGTGTCTTTGGTCAGGTTGTTGTAGTTGTTCACATAGGCGGCATGGTGCTTGCCGTGGTGAAAGCTCAGGGTGTTGGCCGAGATGAACGGCTCGAGAGCCTTCGCGTCAAACGGCAGGGCGGGAAGTTCAATGGCCATGACTACCTCGTTTGGAGTTTGAAATAGGTCTAAAAGATGCTCCCAAGATAAGCACCGGGTTGCGGTTTGTGAAGGGGCATCCCTCCCAAATCGGTGAAATGGCCGATGGTCCTGCACAATTGGCGGTCCGGGGCGGCTACTCCTGCGGCGCTTTGGCCGCCAGCTTTTCCAGGCCGGCCTTGTCCAGGCGATACGGCAGCCACTCATCGATATGGGTGAAGCCCAGGGTTTCGTAGAATTTACGGGCTGCGGTGTTCCACGCCAGCACGTTGACGTCCATGCGGCAACAGCCGCGCTCGGCGGCCAGTTTGGCGGCGGCGGACAGCAAGGCGCGTCCGGCTCCGGCACCGCGCGCATCCTCTTCAACATACAGGTCGTGCACGGTCAAAGTGGGGGCACCGGCCCAACTGGAATAGGCGTGGTAGAGCACGATGGTGCCGCACACCCGTCCATCGGATTCAGCCAGCAGCACTTCAATGCGGCGGCTGTCGCCGAAACCGTCGGCGCGCAGAACGTCCTCGCTGATCACCACGGTACCCGGCGATTTTTCGAAGACCGCCAATTGGCGGATGATGCGGAGGATTTCCGCCGTGTCGTCGGGGGTCGCTGAGCGAACAGTGATCAAGGCCAGCCTCCACAGAAGAGGCGTTCAGTATAGGCGTCGGGGCTCGGCTGCCAAGCGTTGTTCACATCAAAATGCGAACCTCGACATCGCCCTGACGGTGCAGCACATCGACGGTGACGCTGCCGGAGGGATGGCGGCTCAGCCGCAGATCGATCTCGGCGTCGCCCAGGCGCAATCCACGCAGCTC